>NZ_CABTJS010000158.1:0-22990 GCF_902485085.1 uncultured Kluyvera sp. | reverse complement strand
GAAGTGAAACGCCGTAGCGCCGATGGTAGTGTGGGGTCTCCCCATGCGAGAGTAGGGAACTGCCAGGCATCAATTAAGTGAAGAAGCCCATCCTGACGGATGGGCTTTTTTGCGTCTGTGGAAAATGAAAGTGCGGTGAAGCACGCTGCCGGATGGCGGCGAAAACGCCTTATCCGGCCAACAAACCTTACGCCATCTCCCCAATCGTCTTACGAAAACGCACCAGCGCAATCCCGAAGAATGCCCCGCCAATCGCCAGCAGCGTCAAAAACTGCGGCCAGACAATAGCAAAATCGGCACCGCGATAGAGAATAGCCTGCGCCAGGCTCACGAAATGCGTCGTAGGCATAGTGAGCATAATGTCTTGCACCAGCTGCGGCATGCTCTCTCTCGGCGTCGAACCACCGGACAACATCTGCAGCGGCAGCAGTACCAGGATCATCAACAGCCCAAGCTGCGGCATCGATCGCGCGATCGTCCCCATAAAAATGCCGATCGACGTTGTCGCAAACAGACTCAGCGCAACTCCCAACATAAACAGCGGAACGGATCCCTCTATCGGCACCTGCAGGATCCCTTGCACCATTAGCATCAGCGACAGCCCCGACACCACCAGTACAACCAGCCCCATCGACCAGACTTTGGCGAGCATAATCTCAAACGGCGTCACCGGCATCACCAGCAGGTGTTCGACCGTGCCGTGCTCGCGTTCGCGGATCAACGCCGACCCGGTGAGCACGATCGCCAGCATCGTAATGTTGTTGATAATCGCCATCACCGCGCCAAAACGCGCCTGCTCAAGGTTCGGGTTAAAGCGCATCCTCACCGCCAGTTCCACCGGCAACGCGCTGTTATCCCGATACCGTGCCACAAAGCTGTTCACCTCGCCGGTCACGATATTCTGGATATAGCTGTTGCCGGTAAACGCCTGACTCATGCGGGTGGCATCGACGTTAACCTGCAAATCCGGCTGCCTTCCTGCCAGCACATCTCTTTGAAAATTCGGAGGAATATTGATGGCGAAAGTGTAACGCCCAGCATCCAGCCCCGCGTCCATCTCGTCGGCGGTAATCAGCTCCGGTTCAAGGAACCACGGCCGATAGAAGCCGTTGATAATCCGTGATGAGAGCTGCGATTTATCCATATCGGCGATAGCAATCGGCGCCAGATGCAGGGAGCCCGGCATCACCGTTGCCGAAGAGTAGACCGAAACGGTGAAGGCAAACACAATCAGCGTCAGCATCGCTTTATCGCCCAACAGGCTGCGCAGTTCCTTCACGCCGAGGTTATAAATATTGCGTAATCCGCGCATCATCCCTCCTGTTTTTTCAGCAGCCACACGCTTAATCCCAGCACCAGCGGCACGGCAATCAGCAGCGGAATGAACGATGCCCACAGGTCACCTAACCCCAGTGCTTTTGAGAAAGTGCCGCGGGCGATGGTCAGGAAGTGGCTGGTCGGGTAAATCTGGCCAATCCAGCGGCCTGGCCCTTCAAGCGACGCGACCGGATCGATCATTCCGGAGAACTGAGTGGCCGGAATCAGCGTAATAATTGCCGTCCCAAAGATGGCGGCGATCTGGCTCTTCATAAAGGTGGAGATCAACAACCCCAGCCCGGTGGCGATAGTCACGTACAGCAGTGCCGCCAGCGTTAGCGTCAGGAAACTTCCCTTATGCTGCACGCCGAAAACGAACACCGACAGCGCGCAGAGCAGCAGGAAGTTGAACATCCCGAGCAGGATGTAAGGCATCTGCTTACCGAGTAAAAACTCGGTGCGAGTAGTGGGCGTCACGTACAGGTTGATGATCGAACCCAGCTCTTTTTCCCGCACCACGCTCAGCGCGCTAAGCATCGCCGGGATCATCATCAGCAACAACGGGATCACCGCCGGAACGATCGCCGGCAGACTCTTCACATCTGGGTTATAGCGATAGCGCGTCTCGATAGAAATCAATGAGGTATCCCGGCTGGCAGAAGGCTGTCGCCCGGCCATCTCCTGTAACCACGAAAGGTGCATCGCCTGCACGTAACCGCGCACCGTTTCCGCGCGGTTTGGCATCGCCCCGTCGACCCACACGCCTATCTGCACCGGCGTGCCGCGGGTGATATCGCGGCCAAAGTTTGGCGGTATTTCGATGGCAACCGCCAGCTCCCCGTCACGCATTCGGCGATCCAGTTCATCGTAGCTATGCAGCGGCGGTTGCTCGATAAAATAGCGCGAACCGGCAATATTCTGCGACCAGCCCTGGCTGCTGATCGTTTGATCGCGGTCGAGTACCGCAAAGCGCAGATCCTCCACGTCCATGCTGATCCCATAGCCCATGATAAACATCAGGATCACCGTTCCCAGCAGCGCCAGTGTCGATCGCACCGGATCGCGCCGCAGCTCCAGCGCTTCACGCCGGCTGTAGCTGAACAGACGGCGAAGGCTAAAGGCCTGACGCGGTGGATCGCTCTCGGGTTTAACGGGGGCTTCCACCATCTCCGTAATCGGAACAGGGTCGGAAGCCTCCAGCAGATAGGCAATAAACGCCTCTTCCAGCGTGGCCGCACCGCGCTTTTCAACCAGCGCCTGCGGCGTATCGCTGGCTAACACCTTGCCCGCGTGCATTAACGAAATGCGGTCACAGCGCTCCGCTTCGTTCATAAAGTGAGTGGAGATAAAGATGGTGACCTTATCTTGCCGCGCCAGGTCAACCATCAGCTGCCAGAACATATCGCGGGCCACCGGATCCACGCCGGAGGTCGGTTCGTCGAGGATCAACATTTCAGGTCGATGGATAACCGCCACCGCCAGAGACAGGCGCTGGCGAATACCGAGCGGTAGCGCGGCGGGCAGGGCGTTTTCCACCTCGGTGAGCATAAAGCGCTGGCTCATCTCGGCAACTCGTGCGGGGATCTCGTCATCCGGAATGTGAAACAGCTTCGCGTGCAGCTCCAGGTTCTGACGCACGCTCAGCTCGCTGTAGAGCGAAAAGGCCTGTGACATATAACCGACCCGACGACGAGTCTCGATATCTTTTGGATCGACCGGCTGACCAAACAGCCACGCTTCCCCTTCACTGGCGGGCAGCAGCCCGGTCAGCATCTTCATGGTGGTGGACTTACCGCAGCCGTTGGAGCCGAGAAAGCCGAAAATCTCGCCGCGGGCGATACGGAAGTTCACGTGATCCACCGCGACAAAGTTGCCGAAGCGCATGGTCAGCGCGCGCGCTTCAATGGCGATTTCCTCCTCGCGGGTATCGCGCGGCGGGATGACAACCTGTTGGTGTGCATTACGTTGCGCCTCCGGCAGCAGGGCGATAAACGCCTGTTCCAGCGTCTGGCTATTGGTGTGGGTGCGCAGTTGTTCCGCGCTCCCGGTGGCCAGAACTTCCCCGGCGTTCATGGCCACCAGCCAGTCGAAGCGCTCGGCCTCTTCCATATAAGCGGTGGCGACCAGCACGCTCATCTCCGGCTGGCGCTCGCGGATGCTGTCGATAAGCTCCCAGAACTGCGCGCGCGAGAGCGGGTCAACGCCGGTGGTCGGTTCATCGAGGATCAGTAGCTGCGGGTCGTGGATCAGCGCGCAACACAGGCCGAGTTTTTGCTTCATTCCACCGGAGAGTTTCCCCGCCGGGCGGTCGCGGAACGGTGCCAGCCCGGTGCTTTGCAGCAGCTCGTCGATGCGCGCTTCACGCTCGCTTTTATCATGACCAAACAGCCGCGCGAAGAAGTCGACGTTCTCGTAGACCGACAGCGTGTGATAGAGGTTTTTCCCCAGCCCCTGCGGCATCCAGGCGATTTTTGGGCAGACATCGCGGCGGTGCCGGGTATCGCGCATATCGCCGCCCAGCACCATCACGTTGCCTTGCTCAATTACCCGCGCGCCGGCAATCAGCGACAGCAGGCTCGATTTTCCCACGCCGTCCGGGCCAATCAGCCCCACCATGCGGCGGGAGGGGATGGTCAGCGAGATATCGCGCAGCGCGACGGTGGCGCCAAAATGCTGGCCGACGTGCTCCAGTCTGGCGACGGCGGGGTGGATATCCTGTTTCATTGCGGCAACCTCACCATCAGCGTGGCGGGCCACGGCTGTTGGTTATCCAGACGCACGTAGGCCATCCCTGGCAGGCCGGTTTTCACATACTCAAGGTGCTCGGCCAGCAGTTCCGGCGGAATGCGTGCTTTGACGCGGAACATCAGCTTGAGCCGCTCATCGCTGGTTTCGACGGTTTTCGGCGTGAACTGGGCAACGCTTGCCACAAAGCTGATATTGGCAGGGATCACCAGATCCGGCGCGGCATCGAGGATGAGGCGCACCTCGCTGCCTATGGCTAACAGCCCGGCCTGCTCGGTGGGCAGGAAGAAGGTCATGTAGACGTCGGCGAGGTCGACCATATTCAGCACACGCCCACCGGCGGCCAGTACTTCGCCCGGCTCGGCCACGCGGTACTGAATGCGCCCATCGCGCGGGGCTTTCAGTTCGCTATCGTCGATATCGGCCATGATGCGGCGTTCGGTTGCCTGGGCGGCTTCGACGCGGGTTTGCGCCTGGATGATGCTGGTGCGGGCGGCTTCTATTGCCGCACGGGCGGCAGAGACCTGTGCGCGGGCGGACTCGAGTGCAGCCCTGCCGCTTTCAGCGGCGGCGCGGTCATCGTCGAGCTGTTGGGCAGAAACGGCGCCGCGCTGCGATAGCGTGCTGGAACGAGCGTGACGTTTGGCGGTGGAGTCCAGCTCCGCCTGGCGCTGTTTGACGATGGCTTCGCTGGCGCGCATTTCACTCTGACGCTGATCCAGCAAGGCTTTGGCTGCGGCGACGGCGCTTTGCGCTTCTTTAATTTGCGCGGCGGCTTCCAGGCGCTGCTCGTTCAGCACCCGCGTGTCCATGCGGGCCAGCACGTCACCCTGGCGGACAAACTGTCCCTCTTTGACGACGATCGACTCGATACGTCCGGCGGTCTTGGTGGCGATATCCACTTCCGTGGCTTCAATTCTGCCGTTACTGCTGGCGAACCCTGCCGGCAGCCCCGGCGGGCGAAGCATCCACCACGCTACGGCGGCAATCACCACCACGATACCGACGATATACCAGGCCCAATGCTGCTTGAATTTGTCCATACGCTACCCGCTTTGTTCCCTGTTGCTGAGTGCGCGCGTTTCGTCTTGAAAGAAAGGAAAGGATGCTGTGAAGAGTGCTACTCATGTGGTCATCGTCAGCAATCCTGGCCGTAAATGAAACACGCATAAATATAGCTACTGTCAATGTCATACTAACACCGACATTCATTATGTCCATGCCGTTAACATGGGTTTGCGAAAGCTTTAACACAATTAATCAAAGTAGAAGAGGGCGCGGCTGCTCCCGTGCCCTCATGGCGCTCAGAACAGTACCGGCAGCCCAAGCCCGCGTTTGACCGCGTGCAGCGTCTGCTGAGTGACCTCGTGCGCCCGTTTGCTGCCCTGACGCAGCAGTTCCAGCAGCATGCCTTTATCCTGAATCACGGTCGCACGGCGTTCACGAATAGGGGCCAGCAGTTCCTGTAAGCACGCTTCCAGCACGTTTTTGCACTGTCGGTCGCCCAGTCCGCCCTGCTGGTAGTGCGCCTTCATGTCCGCGACCAGCGCTTTATCGGGATGGAATGCGTCGAGATAGGTGAAGACCACGTTGCCGTCGATTTGCCCTGGGTCGGCTACGCGTAGGTGGTTGGGGTCGGTGTACATGGCGCTCACCGCCTGATGGATTTCAGACTCGCTGGCGCTAAGAGTTAGCGTATTGCCGAGCGATTTCGACATCTTCGCGCTGCCATCAATGCCTGGCAGGCGGCTCACGTCGCTCAGCAGCGCTTTGCAGTGGCGCAGCACCGGCTCGGCGGTCAGGCTATTCATCTTGTGCACGATCTCGTTGGTTTGTTCGATCATCGGTAGCTGATCGTCACCCACCGGCACGAGATCGGCGTTAAAAGCGGTAATGTCGGCGGCTTGGCTAATCGGATAGGCCATAAAGCCGACCGGTAGCGAGCGGGAGAAACCTTTCTGCGCAATCTCGTTTTTCACCGTCGGGTTACGCTCCACGCGGGCCACGGTAACGATATTCATATACAGCGCGGTCAGTTCCGCCAGCGCAGGCAGAGCAGATTGCAGGCAGAGAGTGGTGCGACTCGGGTCAATACCTACCGCCAGATAGTCGGCCATGACTTCGAGAATATTGTGGCTGATTTTTTGCGGATTGCTGCCGTTGTCGGTCAGTCCCTGCAGGTCGGCAATCAGAATAAACTGCTGATGCTCATGCTGTAATTGCACACGCTGGCGCAGAGAGCCGACATAGTGGCCGAGATGCAGTTGGCCGGTAGGACGGTCGCCGGTCAGGATAGTATGGGTGGTGTTCATCAGTCGTTCCTTATGAGATATAAAGCCGAAAGACGAGACTGAGAAACAACAAAGCCGCCTTTCGGCGGCTTTGAAAAAAGATAACGTAACCCGAGCCGCCTGTTATGAAGGCAGCCACCAACGGTTGTAGCGGGTAACGGTCACGTTTGTGTTCATCTTTTTATCCTGCCACCAAACCGCCTGCGCTGTCTACCCCTTCACCGTGAAACGACGTTATTTCTGGATGTGGGTGCCCAGAAATAGATAAAAATTGTCTTTATGAGTTATTAGACTTCGTTATTTTGATGGTGTAAAAATAAATAGAATTATTATGAATGGAGGCGGCATAAAACAATTAAAGGAGATTATCGACAATCAGTATGAATATATTACGGCAACTCATCTTTTTTACTGAGTTATTTATTCGATATTTACGCAACAATACCAACGAGCGGGTTTACATACCCCCTTATGTTTCTAGAATACTCCGACGTGATAATACATTAACTCAACATAACCTACCTTCAGCATGAAAAAGACATTATTAGTGATTGCACTATTTTGTGGCCTGCTGACTGCGGGCATTTCGACGATATGCGTTGTCCATGAAGCCTTCCCCGATACGACGTCGGCCTGTCGTCCAGATTTTTCCCGTAAAGCGCTGTTGCGGGTGAAAGAGGACTATTTACGCGGCCGCTTCCCGCGCTGGTATCAGGAAAAAAGCCAGCTCGGTACGATGACCCCCGAACTTCGCTTCGGTGAGGTAACTATCGAAGATGAAGAGTACCGGGTTCCTTTCACCGCACGAGGCCCCATTACGTCGCTGGCGCGTATTGGCTTTGTTAACTGCGTTTCTATGGACGTGGAATACATGGCGGCCAGATAGCCCCGTTTTACAATCCATGCGGTTTAGCCTCTTCGTTCCTTGATACTTATCATGGTAAGTATTATCGTAGTGATACGAAACGATCGGAGAGTGTCATGACCGAAGATGAACTGTTTGCCCGCCGCCCAATGGGTATGCGTATGGCGATGGTGGTACGCCAGTGGCGTTCAATCATCGATCACGCGATTACCGATACCGGCTTGACCCAGTCTAGCTGGACGGTGCTGATGCAGCTTCATCAGTTGGGTGACAACGTTTCGGTCAGTGAGCTTGCGGAGATGCAGGGCATTGAACTGCCGCCGCTGATGCGTACGCTCACGTTACTGGAACAGCAGGGCTACCTGCAGCGCACCGTCTCACCGTACGACAAACGCATACGTCTGTTGACGCTCACCGACGAAGGTCGGGCCGTACTCAAAACGCTAAACCAGGTGATTGAAGCCTTCCAGACTCGCGTCGCTAACGGCATTCCCGCCGACGACATCGCGAAGTTTAGCGACACCCTGAATCAAATTGCCTGCAATCTGCGGAATATCCGCGAAGAAAATAATAAAACCGACTAAACACCATGATGACGCCAGAACAGAAGTTTGCCCGCTGGGTAAGGGTCAGTATTGCCTCTTTCCTGCTGATGTTTCTCTATTTTATCGTTGCCGACATCTGGATCCCGCTGACGCCGGACTCCACGGTGATGCGCGTCGTGACGCCTATCTCTTCGCGCGTCTCCGGCTACGTTTCGCAGGTCTACGTGCATAACAACAGCACGGTGAAAAAGGGCGACCTGCTGTATGAGCTGGACCCGACGCCGTTCCAGAACAAGGTCGATTCCGCCGCGCTGGCGCTGGCACAGGCTAAGCTGAGCAATCAGCAGCTTGATGCCCAGATTGCCGCAGCTGAAGCGAATCTCAAGACCGCGCAGCTCACGGCCCGCAACGACCGCGTGACCTACGATCGCTACCAGAGCCTGAGCCGCATGCAAAACGTCTCGCAGTCGGACCTCGATAAAGTCCGCACCACCTGGCAGACCAGCGAGCAGTCGGTCAGCGCGCTTCGTGCGTCTATCCACAACCTGCAAATTCAGCGCGGCGAGCGTGACGATAATCGCAACGTTACCCTTCAGCAGTACCAAACGGCGCTGCGGGAAGCGCAGCTCAATCTCGACTGGACGAAAATCCGCGCTGAAGCGGACGGTACCGTCAGTAACCTTCAGCTCAGCCCTGGCCTTTATGCCTCAGCGGGCAGCGCGGTGATGGCGGTGGTCAATCAGAAAACCGATATCGTGGCCGACTTCCGTGAAAAGAGCCTGCGTCATACCAAACAGGGTACCGACGCAGCGGTAGTGTTTGATGCGCTGCCGGGCCAGGTGTTTGCCGCGAAGGTGACCAGCAGCGATGCGGGGATCCTAGCAGGCCAGGAAGCGGTGAACGGTGAGCTGTCGCAGCCGGAGCAATCCACCCGCTGGGTGCGTGACGCGCAGCGTATGCGCATTCACGTGGCGCTCGACGAACCGCTGGATAAAACCCTGCCGACCGGCGCGCGCGCCACGGTGCAGCTGTATAACAGCGAGGGCGGCTTCGCCCGCTTCTTCTCAGGGCTGCAAATCCACCTGATTAGCTGGCTGCACTATGTCTATTAAAACCCTCGCGCAGGTCTTTACCCCTCACGGCAACATCGTCTACACGGCGAATGATTTCCGTCAGACCTTGCGCATTGCCTTTGCCGGTATGGTGGCGCTGAGTATCTCGACGTTTTACGATACTCACTACGGCGTGTTTTTCGTCGTTTACCCGCTGCTGTTAATGTCTTTAGTACCGGTATTTAACCGCCACGTCGCCAAGCAGTTTATCTTCAGTGCGTCGTTGAACTGCCTCGAAATGGTACTGATCATCGGCTATCTCAGCCAATGGCCGGTCATCATGACGGCGGTAGTGTTTGCGCTGTACGTGGTGCGTTTTCGTTTTATGAGCCAGGGGCCGCTGTTCCTGTTTGGCTCGATGGGCGTGGTCTGCCAGAGCGTGATGCTCAACTTTATGAGCTACCCTTCCGCGAACTGGCACACGCTGCTGTTTTCGAATATTGAGGCCAGCGTGATGGCGGTGGCATTGAGCGCGCTGATGCATTACCTGATCCCGGATGCCGAACCGCGTAAGCCACCGCCGCTGATTGAAAAGGACGCGGCGCGAGTGCGCCATGAATCGCTGCTGTCGGGCACGGTGGCGACGATTATCTTTATCGTCTTCCAGGTGAGCGACCTGAGCGACTCGCTCTCGGCGCTGATGGCGGGGATCCTGATCCTCTTCCCGATGCACTATCGTGGCGCGGTGATCAGCTCAATCTGGCGCGTAGCGGGCGTGGTATTGGCCTGTCTGTACATTCTGGTGATACAACTGATCCTCTACGATCACAGTAGCCATATGCTGTTGATGATGCCGCTTATCGGCTTAGGGCTGGCGTTCAGCGCACGACTGCACGTGATGGAGAAGGTCGGGGCGGGCGTCGGTTTCGCCAGCATCACCACCATCGGCATTATGTTTGGCCAGAACCTACAGCCGGACGGTGACCTGGTGTTCAGCGATGTGTATCGCGCCACCTCGGTGACGATCTCGCTGCTGGCGACCCTGACGATGGTGTTTATCCTGCATCGCCTGCTTAACTGTTTCGCCCCAACGCGCTTTATTGTGAAGTAGCGCACTCCAGGACGGTGATTCTTCTCCCCCATTTGTGCTAACAATAGCCGCTCGCCGAGGTGGCGTGAGGGAGAAGACGATGTGGAAAACGCGTGCGCTGGAACTGAATAATCAAGAGTTCTGGAACTGGGAGAAAGCCTGCGAACTGGTGGAGTGGGCGGCCCGCCATGATTTTAATACCGTGATTGTCGGGCAGGTTGACCTGTTCGACAAGCTGGTCTCGCCAAAGGGCTATACGCCGCACCAGTACAACGACCGTCTCTCCAGCCAGCAGCGCGCCCGCTGCGTCTATCTCAACCGCCTGGCGGGCTACTGCCACAAGCAGGGGCTGCGTTTCTATCTTCAGGCTAAAGAGCTTAGCTTCCCCGCCGACCTGCTGGCGGCGCACCCGCAGCTGATTGATAAAGACGGCAGCATCCGCTTTGACGTGGAATTCTGGTGTCAGTATCTGGCGGATAAACTCACGCTACTGTGCCAGCAAATTCCCGCCATGAGCGGACTGCTGGTGGCGCTCTCCAATACCGACGGCCTGCTGCCGGTCTCTCGTCCCAACTGGGAATTGACCGGTCAGGACGACCCCTCGCCGCATATTGACCCACGCAGCCTGTCGCGTTACACCCAGTGTTTTAGCGCCATGGCGCGGGCGATGATGCGGGAGAATAAACATCTGGTGCTGCGCGCCTTCCCGGCGGGCAACCACGATATCGCTAACGTGATGGAGGCGGTTCGCACTCTACCGGAATGCGTGTCGGTGTCGATCAAACTCACGCCGGAACGCTTCTGGCCAACGTTTCCCAATAACCCGGCGCTGCTCGACGTGGAAAACCGCGACGTCTGGGTGGAGCTCGATCTTGTGGGCGAAGAGGTGGGCTGGGGCGTGTTTCCGTTCCCGCGCATCGACGAGCTACAGGGGCGTCTGCTGTGGTGCCGTGGCAACACCAGCATCAACGGCGCGGTGTGCAAAACCAGCTGGGAAGGAGTCGATAACCACTGGATCATCGGCACGCTGAGCGAGTGCAACCTGGTAGCCTGTAGCCAACTCCTCGCCCGCGAAGATGAACATCTGACCCGCGCGGCGCTGCTGACCCACTGGCTGGATGAATGCTACGGCTGGCGGCCCGATGAGGCAACATTTGAAGAGTTCCAGTCGCTGATGGCGCAGGCCGGGCAGGTGCTGTATCAGGCCATCTACGTACGCGACCACGTCTTCCATCGCCACAGCCAGGTACCCGCAAGCTACGGTCAGGCGGTGTGGAGCCTGTACGGCCAGCTCAATCGCAACCACTGGCTGCCGGGCTCTGAGCGCGACATCTTCTTCAGCGCCAGCGATGTTGAGACCTCCGGGCGCAACCTGTCGCTGATTGCCGAAGAGAAAGACGGTGCCTGGCAGGCGGCGGTGACGCTACGCGAGCAGGCGCTCGCCTTTGCCGAACGCGCGGCGTTCCCGTATTCGCTGCAAAAACGCTGGCAGGAGGAGTGGCAGGGCTTTGACCTCTACTGCCTGCTGTTCCGCCACGCCCAGAAAGCCTTCTTCACCCTCCACTTTGCGCGGCTGGTAGAAAACAGCTGGAGCATGCGCGAGATTTGCCAGGTCAATATTCAGGAGCTGTACCGCTGCGCAGCGGAGATGGACAGCTTCTGTGCCCAGCACACCGATGCCTCACCGGGGCTGCACGTGATGTTCGATCCAACCCGCGTGCGCATGCTGGCCGACAGCCTGAGCCACGAGCTGACGCAGTTGAAGGGGTAAAGTGTGATGACGATCACTTCACCTTCGCGCTCTACTGCCGGAAAACGTGAATTTCCCCGTTTCACCATGGGCTGGTAGCTATCCTCATGTGATATTCATCACGTTTTATCCCCGCGCCCGGTCAGGATTGTGAATGACCGGGCAGTTCCGCAAAACCCCGCGCTTATCCGCATAGCCTGTGGCGTACCGTTTCCAGAAAATAACGAACCATTACTTAGCGGTTATTGAGGAAAGCATGATGAGGCTGGTTGCGGGCGAAGCGCTGACGCGTTTTACGGTGTCACTGCCGCACAATGAGCGGTTTGCAGAGTTTTTCACGGGCGAAGCGGTCGATGAACCGATGGACTATCGGTTCGCTAACGGTAAAGGCCCGGCGGGGGACGCATTCTGTCGGCGCATCTTCCGTCGCGATTTCGCCAGGCGCGCCGTGTCACCAGAGAAGGCGTTACCGGCAAACGAGGTCACCTGGACCGGACACAGCGATACCGTCACCTTTTCGGGCGTGCAGCCCGTTGTCACCCACAGCCAGCGCTGGCTGCGCGTGACGCTGCGTGCGCCGCATACCGGCCGCTATCCTTTCGAGATTGCCACCTGCGGCGGCGTGCGTATCTGGAACGGCAGCGAGCAGGTCGCCTGCTTCACGCCGTTCACGCGCAATACGCTGCAAACGCAGGCCGTTGAGATTCCGCTTCAGCAGGGGGAGAACGCGCTGCTGATCCACCTTGACGAGCTATTTGAACGCGACACGATTTTTGCTTTTCGCATGATCTATCTTGGTGAGCATCCGCTTGAGGCAGGGCTGCCGACGATGGATACGGCGTATGTGGAAGCGCTGGCGCAGTTTATGGACTCGCTGCCCGCGACCCTCACCGCCCGCGACCAGCGTCTGATGCTGGGCTGCCAGGCCAATATGACCCTGACGCTGCGCGGCGCGGTCCACAGCCTCGGCAACGATGGCATCCCGACGACGCCGCTGGATTTCGGCCTGCTCGCCACCGGCAGCGGCGAGCTAACGCTCCAGCTTCCGGCCTCAATCGACATGGGCCACTACCGCCTGACGCTGACCGCCTCGCTGGGTGATGTCATCATGAGCCGCCATCTTAGCGTCACCGTGCTACCCCATGAGGCGCTGCCCGGCGGCGAAGGGGTGCTGGAGACCCGCAAACGCGTGGCTCTGAGCTACATCGCCGAGCACGGCGTACCGCGCACCGGGCGCTTGCTGGCCATGCTGCACGTGGGCGATACCGGCCCGCAGGCGCAGGAATTACTGATTCGCACCCTGCAGCGTATCAGCGCCCGCCAGGACTGCTCGGATTTCTCGATGGTGCCGTTGCTGTGGATCTGGCATGACTTCCACGGTGAACACTTCCCGGCGGTGCTGTGGAAACGCGTGCGCTCCGCCATCGTCGGCTATCGCTACTGGTACGACGAACTGGGCAATGACGTGATGTGGTACTGGAGCGAAAACCACGCGCTGTGCTTCCACACCGCCCAGTATCTCGCCGGTCAGATGTTCCCGGAGGAACGCTTTATTGCTTCTGGCCGCACGGGCCGCGAACAACAGGCGGTGGCTGCTCAACGCCTGAACGCCTGGTTCGATGCTATCGAGCAGCAGGGCTTTGTTGAGTGGAACTCCGCGCCTTACTACCCGGTGGACTACATCGGCCTGTTCGCGCTCTACCAGCTAGCCGACGATGCAACGCTGCGCCAGCGCGCCCAGCGCTTGATTGACCGACTGATGCAGACCAGTTCGCTGCATTACCAATCCGGCATTGCCGCGGGCACCATGGGCCGGGTGTATGAAAAAGAGCTGCTGGCAGGCCAGATGACCGAGCTTTCCGCCTTCGGCCACGTCGCCTGGGGCGGTGGGCACGTCAATCGTAAGTGCGCCTCGCTGCCGTTCTTTTGCCTGAGCGACTACGTGCCACCGTTAGAATCGGCACACTACGCGCGCTTAACCCACGGTACGCTCAGCGCTCACTATCAGTGCGGCGGCGGCAGCATTGTGGCGTGGAAGCAGCCAACGGTAAGCCTCTCGAGCTGCGTGGATCACCACAGCGGCGAGCGCGGGCATCAGCAGCATCTGGTGGATGTGCAGTTTGCCGCACGTCCCGAGGCGCGGCTGTGGGTGAACCATCCGGGTGATGTGGCACCGGGCAGCGAAGCGCGTCCCTCCTTCTGGGCGGGCAACGGCGTGCTGCCGCGTGTGATGCAGGTAGAAAATCAGGCGATGCTGCTGTGGCAACTGGACGAACGCGATGCGCTCGGCTGGACGCATCTGCATCTTCACGCCGAAGCCTTTGATGAGGTGCTCCCGCTGGCACAGGGCGTGGTGGTACGGTCGGGCAACGCGTTTGCCGCCGTGCTGTGCTCGCAGCCGCTCACCGTCAACGGCGATGAAGTGCGCGCCGAAGGCCGCCGCGTGGCGTGGTGGCTGGAAGTGGGCGAGGGTGATTTTAGCGCCTTCTGCCAGCGCGTCCAGGCGCTGCGCATTGAACATCAAGGCGACGTCGCGCGGGTGATGGATAGCCAGCACACGCTGATGCAGCTCGACGGGCAGGGCAACTGCCAGCGCAACGGCAAGGCCGCCGCGTTCCCGACGCTGGTGGGCAATGAAATTCAGGTCACGGTGTCAGGAGACGCGCAATGAACAACGCAGCATTAAATGGCCTGCTGGAGCAGGTGGTTCAGGGCTTCTGTCGCCTGAAAAATATGGGTGAAGTCGGCACCCGCGGCGGTGAAGGTTTTGCGATCCACTTCGAAGAGTGGGAATGGGAAGTGGGCGTCGGCCTGTACGGCTTCTGGCAGTACGCGCGCCAGCAGAATGATGCTCGCCTCCAGCAGTCGATCCTCACCTGGTATGAAGATCAGCTGGCGAAAGGGCTGCCGGAAATCCAGATCAACACCACCGCGCCGATGATTACCCTCGCGCTGGTTGCCGGGCACACCGGGCGGGACGATCTGCTGAAGGTGGTGAACGATTGGGCCGACGCGCTGTTACGCACCTTGCCAAAAACAGAAGAGGGCGGCTTCCAGCATGTGGTGAAAGAGCAGCCGAACACCGGTCATCTGTGGGACGACACGCTGTTTATGACCTGCCTGTTCCTCGGTACCGCAGGCGTGGTGCTCAAGCGCAAAGATCTGATCGACGAAGCCTCGTACCAGTTCCTGCTGCACACCCGCTACCTGTGCGAACCGGCGAGCGGGCTGTGGTACCACGGCTGGACCTTTGTCGGTAAACATCACTTCTCCGAAGCGTTCTGGGGGCGCGGCAACGCGTGGATCACCGTGGCGATCCCGGAATTTATCGCCCTGCTCGGCGACAGCCTCGATGCCAGCGTGAAGCGCTACCTCTCGGTGGTGGTCGCGCGCCAGGTGAATACGCTCTGCGAGCATCAGGCCGACAACGGCATGTGGCACACGCTGCTCGACGATCCTTTATCGCCGCAAGAATCTTCCGCCACCGCCGGGATCGCCTACGGCATGCTGCGCGGCGTCAGAATGGGGATCCTCGACGAGAAGGTGGCCGATCACGCGATGCGCGCCTGGCATGCGCTGCGCGACAGGATCGACGATGGGATCTTACTGGAAGCGTCAAAAGGGACGATGGTCGGGCCGGATCTGCAATATTACTGCGATATCGCTATGGCTCCGGTACCCTACGCCCAGGCGCTGATGATGCTGCTATTGCTGGAGCTTCAGCAGGAAAAATGGTGCCGTTAATTGCCTGGCACAATGGGTCCCCTCTCCCCTGTGGGGAGAGGGCTAGGGTGAGGGGGCAGGTTGGATGCCTAAATTCTGTCTGCTACCGTGAACTAACCCTCACCCCAACCCTCTCCCTTAAAAAGGGAGAGGGGGCACATCTCAGTCGTTATTCATTGCCCGGGAACGTATGCAACAACGTGACCCCCTCGCCGCAGCGATAAATACTCTCCGTTGCGCCGGGCATCACCCAGCGCAGCTCGCTGCCTTCCTCGCAATGCAGATAAATACACAGCCCGCAGCCGCCGCGAAGCTGGCGCGGAATATCCGCCACCCGGAAGGATATCTCTGCGGCCTGGAGCGCCTTGCGGGTTTGCACCACGCCCAGCGTCGAGTGGAACAAAAACAGATACTCCGTCATTTTCTCGCCCGTTGCCCAATCATCGCCGCACCAATCGCCCCGGCAAACTGCGCGTCGGGATGCGTGTGCACCGGCATGTTCACGTGCGCTGACAGCATCCGCCCAAACGCCGCGCAGTGGCTAACGCCACCGGTAAACAGCAGCGGCCCCTGTGCCGACAGTCGGCCGATAAAGTTGGCGCTGCGTCGCGCCATCGCGTTAACCACCCCCGCCAGAATCGCCTCCGGCGGGACGCCCGCGGAGCGCAGGCTAATCACTTCGGATTCGGCAAACACCGTGCACATGCTGGTAATCATGTGTGGCTCCACGCCTGCGGTCAGCGCATCAAGCTGCTCGACGCTGGCCCCCAGCGTGCGCGATATCACTTCCAGAAAACGCCCGGTACCTGCCGCGCACTTGTCGTTCATCAGGAAATCGGTGAGGTTGCCGTCGTCATCCAACTGGATCACTTTGCTATCCTGACCGCCGATATCAATCACCGTACGGGTTTCCGGCAGCAGCAGCCGTGCGCCGCGCCCGTGACAGGAGATTTCCGTCACCTGCTTGTCGGCAAAATCAACCAGCTGGCGGCCGTAACCGGTCAGCGTCAAAAATGGCCGCACTTCCAGCCCGGCGCGCAGCGTTTCCCATGCCTCAACAATCGCATCGGCGGGGCGAAACGGCGTGGGTGCGAGGAAGCGGCGGCGAATCATGCCGTCTTCCAGCAGAATGCCTTTGGTCGCAGTGGAGCCTGAATCAATACCTATCGAAAACGTCACAAGCGCTCCTACAGCATTTCAATAAACGCCGCGACACGGGTACTCAACTGGCCGATGTCGGCGGTCGAGTAGTCGGTCTCGATGGCGATATAGGGAATGTTGTGCTGCTGGCGTACATGGCGTTTAATGGCCGTTGATTCAACGGCATAGGTATGACAGGCCTGCAAAATCACGTCGACGACGCCATCTGCCTGATACTCTTCAACCATCTGGCTGAGCAGGGTCAGGCGCTGGTCGTTGGGTGAGATGCACGAGCAGCCAATGGCGAGGTATTTATCGGTCAGCGCGTCGTAGACGTCGCCGTCTTCGTCCACGCAGCGCTCGGTGGCCTTCGCGCCGGTACAGTTTTCATAGCCCACCACCCAGCCGCCGTTGTCCTCGATGGCTTTCACCACTTTCTCCGCCGCACCGCCAATTGGGCAGCCGGTGATCAGAATGCGCGGGCGGGCATCCAGCCGTTTGCCGTTTTCCCACTCCTGACGCACGCGCTCGGCCATGCCGTTCAGCTCATCAATCAGCGCCTCTTTATCGAAGCGGAAGGTTGCGCCATACACCACTTTCAGAATGTCGCTGCCGCTTAACGCCGGTGGATTGAGCTGCCCGACGCGGTAGAAGTTGGCCAGCGCCCGGCGCTCGCGGTTCTTGAGGGCGATCGCCTCGCGCAGCGATGCTTCGGTAATTTGCGTGCCAAAACGTGCTTCAACCGCCTGCTGAAGACGCAGGATTTCCGCCTTCCACAGCGCGCGGGAAGCCGCGTCGGCGGCGCTGTTCGGCAGCTGCATCACGTGCACTGGCTTAAACTCGGCCATGTACTCGTACATCTTCTTTTTGCCGTCGCAGGTGGTTTCACCGACCACCAGATCGGAGAAGTAGAAGTAGGGGCATTTGTCGGTTTTGCCAAAGCCGTAGCTACTTTTGATAAGCGGGCACAGGTTGCGCGGCAGGTCTTTCTCCGCTTCTTCAATGGTTTCATCTGACGTAGAGCACAGCGACACGACGACCGCGCCCGCCGCCATCGGGATCTCCTGCGGCATAAAGGTGCAGTAGGTGCCGACCAGCGGCGTGCCCTGCTCTTTGAGATCCATGACGGTAAGAAAGCCTTTCTGGCGGGCTTCGGAGAACTGATCGAAAATGGCGGGTAGATCGGTGATAAGCGACATGATTTTCCTTCCCCGTAACACGGGAGACGATAAAATAAGTCGCCATTATACCCCTATTTAAAATAGGGTTTTGTTGATCATACCCCCAGCTCTCGGCTGTAAACCCGGGAAGATTCTCCCCACGGATGGTAGCCTAACCCGTTAAATATGAACCCTGATTTCTCGTAAAACCCGTCGATGTCGGTGCACAGATGCAGCTGGCTAAACCCCAGCATGTGGGCGTGCCGGGCGATATGCTCAATCAGCCGGCGGGCCAACCCCAGCTGACGGTATTCCGGCTCGATGTACAGCGCGCACAGCCACGGATACAGCTCGCCGCGGCTGATAAAATCGTTGGTAATCAACCCCGCGCAGCCGATGATGCGCTCGCCGTCCTGCAACCAATACCACTGCGGCAGCGGATTTTTCGCCCCCGGCGTGCGGCGCAGCGCGTCGTCGTAAACCATCATCGATTCTTCCGACGCCCACTGCTGCTGGAAATAGGCGATAACCGCCTCCATCTGCTCGGGATGGTCGCGTAAAGAACGGATAACGTACTGTGAAATCATAGAATTTTCTTCAGATCCATCTCTTCCTGAATGCGCTCGCTCCACGCAAAGTGGGTGCGAATCGCCTCATCAATCCCGGCGTTATAAAAGGCCGGCCCCAGATTTTCGATAATAAAATCGATAAAGAACTCCGCGTCGAACTGCTCCAGCTCGAGGTCGAACTGTTTGGCGCAGTAGTCGGTCAGCCGATCGCGCAGCTTCTCGCGCTCGGCGGGGGTAAGGGTGATTTCCGTGGTCATTGTGGCTCCTGTATTTTCCCCGGGGCGGCTCAATGCCGAATAATGCAATCCCATCTGCGACCTATCAATATCACAAACTCGACTTTGTGACCCGCTGGAATATTTCTATATTCGGGCTTCTGACGATGTTATAGGGGCGCCATCATGACTGCTGTGAACACTGCTGATACTGATTTTCCTTTATTAAATCTTCGCCGCGTGGCGGGCAATATTGGCGCGGAGATCCGCGACATTAGCCTTTCCGCCGACCTGGATGCCGACACCTTCGCCCAGCTGGAGGCGGCGCTGGTCAAATACAAAGTGCTGTTCTTCCGCCAGCAGGAACATCTGACCGACGCCGAGCATCAGGCCTTCGGCGCGCGCTTCGGTAAGATTGTCGCCCATCCCACCGTCCCTGCGCCGGAAGGCACCAAACTGTTCGAACTCGACGCCTCGAAAGGCGGCGGCCGCGCCGACTCCTGGCACACCGACGTCACCTTCGTTGACGCCTTCCCGAAAATTTCCATCCTGCGCGGCGTCACCATCCCGGAATACGGCGGTGACACCGTGTGGGCCAACACCGCCCGAGCCTACGAACAGCTACCGGAGACGCTCAAGCGCTTCGTCGACACCCTGCGCGCGGTGCACAGCAACGACTATGACTACGGCGCTGAACGCGTTGTCGTGGAAAGCCACCGCCTGGCGCATCACCAGAAAGTGTTTGTCTCTTCGGTATGGGAAGCCGAGCACCCGGTGGTGCACGTCCACCCGGTCAGCGGCGAACGTGCGTTGTTACTCGGGCACTTTGTCAAACGGCTGGTGGGCTTCAGCTCGCGGGAGTCCGCACAATTATTCGAGCTGCTGCAAAACCGCATCACCCGCCTCGACAACACCGTGCGCTGGCAGTGGCAGCAGGGCGACGTGGTGATTTGGGATAACCGCAGCACCCAACACTACGCGGTCAACGACTACGGCACCCAGCCGCGCGTGGTGCGCCGGGTGACGGTGGAAGGGGAGATTGCGATTGGCGTGGATGGCAGCAAAAGCCGCACGGTGTCAAAACCGCAGGATGCGGCGAATGGGGAAGGGGCGGTGGGTGCGGCGTCATAGCGCTCGAACGGTAGGCCGGGTAAGCGCGGCGCCACCCGGCGTTTTTCACCGGCGGTATTTACGCTTCCCGTCTTAGCGCTTTGCCTGAAATCACCCCGATAAACTCCTACACCTGACGCTGTTTACGCGCCGACAGCTTGCAGACCCGGTGTAGCGACTGCATCAGTTCTGGCTCCGGCTGTTTTGCCGTCAGCACAATACAACCGTTCATCACCTTCACATCGACTTCTGTACCGGTGGCAAAACCGGCGGCTTCCAGCCACTGGCCCTTCATGGTGAGCGCGGGGATGCGGGTATAATCCGGATAACGGCTCGCATAACTTACGGTCAGGTGACGGTTATTTGTTGGGGAGACTTCTGGATCGGTGAATTCTGCAATAGAATGCGGGGTAGTCATGGTCTCTATTCCTTTTCAATAGGGATTGTGATTAGCGAGGCGTTCGTGTTCCAGCACGGGCGCCTTGCGATAAATAACACCTGTAAATTTAACCAGTATTTTAATCAAAGTCTAGTTTTAATTAAAAATAATCAATGCATTTACAATATAACGGCTTGTAATGGGCGGATTATTTTATTATCTGTAAGTTACAAGTGATATCATTCATTATATGAATGCTGCAAGAGTTTATTTTATCTCTCAGCTTAACAATTGAGTTAATTTTATTCTCTATTTGACATAGCAAATAATCTATTTTTATTTGAATTTCTATTGATGGTAAGTTTATATCTATCGATTTTATATGACGAACTGTGATATATTGCTGTGCAGTTCCTGATGATAGTTTTCTTAACTCCATTGCACTTAATAACTTCGCAAGGTAGGGCATATAGACTATATCGTCTTTTCTATTTTTAACAATCATAGAGTTGTTTGTAACCCAAATGTCCCCGTTGCAATATCTCACATTTCCACAAAGGGCTCCAACTTTTCCAATAACAATGGTTTCGCCAGATTCTTTTGCCTCATTAGTATAACCAATAACCCCATTTCCACCAAAAACTGGTATTTCTCCTTCTTCTGAAAGATTGTTTTTCTGTAGCAATAAACCAGCCTTTATTATCAATAAATCATCAAGGTTATATTTTATGGATGTATTGCTAGTCCTGGCATGGTCGAGATCAACTTTTAATTTCTTTATATCATTCTTTAATGAAAATAGCACATCATCAAAATTACTTAAATTCTCATCAAGAGAATCAATATTTTCTAATGAAATATTAAAGTTTAATCGCTCTCTGTGAATTTCTGGTCGTTCTAGAAAATTATAATTAGACTGTAAGTCTTCATTGTTTAAAACCCAGGTCCACGGAGAATTTTTATTTTGCGACAATGATGATATTATTTCCTGAGTATGAATAATATTAAAAGGATTTGATTTTGTTATTTTATATTGGTTGCTAGCATCATGTACTAAAATTTTTTGTGTGTGCCCGTTCTTACTGAAGAACAGTATGCTAGTTTTAACTGCCGTATAAGGTAGGAAAACTCCAGCAGGCAATGATATTATTTTAGTTACATTGAAATCTGACAGTAATTTCTTTTTAAGAGTGATGGCTTCGTGTTGGACATCTGAAAAAAATCTGTTAGGCAATATAATTGCTGCATTTCCATTATTCTCTAGAGATTGCATAATATGCTCTAAAAAATTATATTCCAGATATTTATGTACAGAATCATTATTATATGCATCTATTTTCCCGAATGGAGGATTTGATATTATTAAGTTGTATTTATGTTCTAAATTGTTGCATTGAATACTGTTACCACATTCGATAGAAAAGTTATCTATATTGTTTAGTAACATATTACATAAAGATAGTAGGCAAGAGAAAGATGATAGATCCTTACCAAAAACTTTTGGATGGCCATTTTTATATGTATTCTTTATATTATAAAAAGCCGATAGTAAAAGGCCTGAAGTGCCGCATGCGGGATCATAAATGTGATCATTTGGAGAGCTTGTAATATCTTGAGTCAGAAGTTCGCAAATTGCAGTTGGAGTATAGTATGCACCTGAACTGCCTGACTCGTCAGACATACGAGATAAAAGTTTTGCATAATCATCCCTTAAATTGTAAAAGTGCGATAACGAGTTTATATCATCTAAAGTATTTTTTAAATTTGTTGTGGATATAAATTTATCTAATTCCTCTAAATGATAGTAAAGGTCTGATAAAACAGGGGGGGTATTACTCCCATGGGTAATATCTGATATTCTTATAATATTTTCTATTTGTTTAATGCAGTCAACAATATCATTGTTATGTGCGTTATTATAGTGTTGGATATTTACCTCTCCTTCCAGAGAAAGTGATAAATATTTTTTTATCAGCAAGCACGAAATAACTTTTACGGCTTGTTCAGTATTTATTATATTATGTTCATTTTTAATAATACTGAGCATTATTTCTAGTATATTTTTATTTTTCATAGTTTGCTCTCTAAAAATTTAAACATATTTTCAATATCTATACTTATTTCTTCTGCAGGGATGAATGAAATATACTTGGCTAATTTTATCTCATCCAAGCCAATGCTATCTGAATCTATTAACTCAGTTATATATTCCTTTACGTTTAAAGCCCTTATATGCTCATTATCTCCGGGATCATTTAATTTCAAATAGGAATTTTTTGGTAGATCATCATTGTTCACACAACCAATCTTATCATATTCTGTCATGGCAGAATAAGATAGAAGGTAGTTTTTTATTTCGCGACGATGCCATGATAGCAAATAAATTTCGGTTCTAGGACTATGTTTGTTTTTTAGTTCTCTAATCCGCCTTTCGAGCTGCTGCGCAACAACAGAAACACCATCACCTTTAAATGTGAGTATTGCTTCATCTCTATCGCATACTAAAAAAATACGATGAGGTTTTCTATCACTATTTGAGGATAACAAATTTTCGAGCCAATCTATTTTTGATTTCGCGAAGTCATGTGTGATATTACCGTAACCAGAAGGATGTTTGACCGGTTGTAAATTGATTAATTTAGCAATGTCTAAGTTTTTTTTATGTGCAAGTGAGGTGAATATTTTCCAGTCATTGTAATGATCAAGGACAACAATATTATCAAGTTTATTACATAACTCAAACTGTACTGAATTAATTCTAGTCAACATTGAAAGTCTTTGAATCAATGCTTTCATTTTATCTTGTTCGCAGATTTTCCCTCTGTCTACTATTTTTAATGTTGAAAACGTATTTTCTCGTGCTGTTATTGAATCAATAAGATGTGTAGAGGTAATCGCATGGCCTTTTATTGCATGTAATTCGGTGATGCTGCCAACTTACTGATTTAGTGTATGATGGTGTTTTTGAGGTGCTCCAGTGGCTTCTGTTTCTATCAGCTGTCCCTCCTGTTCAGCTACTGACGGGGTGGTGCGTAACGG
>NZ_CABTJS010000157.1:0-1200 GCF_902485085.1 uncultured Kluyvera sp. | reverse complement strand
TAAGGAAGGTGCGAATAAGTCCGAGATGTGAGATCATCGTGTTGTAACCTGAACCCAGAATGAGTAACCGGATGAGCCAGCAACTGACTTTTGCCGACAGTGAGTTTTCCAGTAAACGCCGCCAGACCCGCAAAGAAGTTTTCCTTGGCAGAATGGATGACTTGCTTCCCTGGGACAAATTACTTGGCGTTATCGAGCCTGTGTATCCCAAGGCCGGTAATGGTCGCAGGCCCTATCCGCTGGAAACCATGCTGCGTATTCACTGCATGCAGCAATGGTACAACCTGAGCGATGAGGCCATGGAAGATGCCCTCTATGAAATCGCCTCCATGCGCCAATTTGCTCGCCTGTCACTGGATAAAGCCATTCCAGACCGCACTACCATCATGAATTTCCGGCATTTGCTGGAGCAGCATGAACTGGCCCGCAAAATCTTCAGTACCGTTAATCACTGGCTAGCAGAGTGTGGCGTTCTAATGACCCAGGGCACCTTGGTGGATGCCACCATCATTCAAGCCCCCAGCTCTACCAAAAACAAACACAACAGCCGTGATGAAGACATGCACCAGACCAAGAAAGGTAACCAGTGGTACTTCGGCATGAAAGCGCACATTGGCGTGGACGCCAAAAGTGGCCTGACCCACAGTCTGGTGACCACGGCGGCTAACGAGCACGACCTCAATCAGGTTGGCAAGTTACTGCATGGCGATGAAGAATTTATCTCAGCCGATGCTGGTTATCAGGGGGCCGAAAAGCGCGATGAGCTCAGCGATGTCAGCGCAGACTGGCTTATCGCCAAGCGTCCCGGCAAAGTGAATGCATTGAAGCAACACCCGCGCAAGAACAAGCTGGCCATCCGTTACGAATACCTGAAAGCGAGTATCCGAGCGAAGGTTGAGCATCCATTTCGGATAGTAAAATGTCAGTTTGGTTTCGTCAAAGCCAGGTACAAGGGGCTGGCTAAAAATGACAGTCAACTGGCGATGTTATTCACCCTGGCGAACCTGGTTCGAGTTGACCAATTGATACGGGCACAGGCGAGATCTACCTGAAATGAGGAAATTGGCCTGAAACAGGGCCAAAATCAGCCACGAAGAGACGATTTTGGGCTGAAAATTGGAAAATTGAGCCACAGGACGTCGATAAAGGACGGTTTGGGGCGTCATATCGGGAGCTGCGGACCACTTAATCGCAACTTCC
>NZ_CABTJS010000156.1:0-7187 GCF_902485085.1 uncultured Kluyvera sp. | reverse complement strand
CAACTGGTTGGTTTCGGTACCTTCAAAGTGAACCACCGCGCTGAGCGTACTGGCCGCAACCCGCAGACCGGTAAAGAAATCAAAATCGCCGCAGCTAACGTGCCGGCATTTGTTTCTGGCAAAGCACTGAAAGACGCAGTTAAGTAAGACCGCGTGGCAGTGAACAGTTTTAAAGAAGGGGCGGCTTCGCCCCTTTCGTTCATCTGGCGCCGTTTACCGGCGCTGGCTGGCGTACTGTTGCTCACTGCCTGCAGCCATAACAGCACGCTGCCTCCTTTCACCGCCAGCGGCTACGCTGATACGCAGGGTGCGGTGCGCATCTGGCGTAAAGATAGCGGCGGCGAGACCCATCTTCTGGCTACGCTAAGCCCGTGGCACAGCGGCAATACCTCGACCAGTGAATACCGCTGGCAGGATGACAAACTGCAGCTGATTGAACTCAATATCTACGGCAAACCGTCCGAACATATTCGCGCCCGTTTCGATAGCAACGGCGAGCTGAGCTTCATGCAGCGCGAAATTGACGGGCAGAAACAGCAGCTCTCCAGCGATCAGGTGGCGCTCTATCGCTACCGTGCCGAGCAGATCCGCCAGACCAGCGACGCGCTGCGGCTGGGGAAAGTGGTGCTACGTCAGGGGCGCTGGCATGCCGATGGCTCCGTCACCACCTGCGAAGGCGAAACGGTGAAGCCTGATTTCGACTCCCGCGCCCTGGAGCATATTGCGAGCCGCCAGAGCCGTTCGTCCGCTGAAGTGAGCATTGCCTGGCTGGAAGCCCCGGAAGGCACACAGCTCCTGCTGGTGGCGAACGAAGACTACTGCACCTGGCAGCCGACCGAAAAGAGTTTCTAGGCCTACCAGCGGTTCATGCCGCCCATATGGCCGCCACCGTTGTATCCCCCCTGACAGCCCATCCCACCGTGACGGGGAATACCGGCCTGCGCCATGGCCACATCAAACTTCACTCGCTGATTACCCAGCTTCTGTCGTAGTGTCTCCATCTCCTGCGCCACGCTTTCTATTTTGGCGCTATCCGGCTTATCGGCCGTTAACAGCGCATTGTACTCATAGCGCTTAGAGGTGAGCTGCTGTCGCAGCGCGCTGGTCTGATTGTAAAAATCATTATGCAGCTTCTGGGCCGTAGCCTGCTGTGCATCGGTGAGCTGGCTGTAGCCACCGTTATCGCCGTTGTTTCCCCAGTGATGCGGGCCTGCTAACGCCGTCCCGCTGGTGAAGGTGAATGCGGCAACGGCTAAGAGAGTAAGCGTCAGATTGTTGTTCCGTTTCATGGTTGATTCTCCTGTGGTGTGGTTATCTTAGCTATTGCATCTTCCGTGCCAGACCGAAAAACCGAGATAATGTTGGCGTTTTCAGGCCGTTCGCGGCGACGGGCGAGTAAAAATGACCCGCGTAGGCCTAACCAGCGGGTCATTTTTACTCGTTGAAGCAAGGCGTTTGTGTTCGCGGGCCGGTTTAGCGAGCGCGAAAAATGGCATGATTTCTGCTGAGGGATAGTGACGGGAAAAGAGAAGGAAGCCCCATGAGCCTCATACGTTTACAGAAGGATTCGATAACCGCCGGCATTAGCTGGCTGCTGACCAGCGTGATTTTGCTGCTGGTCTGCCTGTTTTCAGCGCTTATCGTGCGTGACTACGAGCGGGAAAACGTATCGGCGCGGCAGGCCATTCAGGAAAAAGGCAGCGTGCTTATCCGTGCCCTTGAGTCCGGCGCCCGCGTAGGCATGGGGATGCGCATGCATCATGCCCAGCTTCAGGCAATGCTGGAAGAGATGGCCTGGCAGCCTGGCGTGCTGTGGTTTGCCGTCACCGATGAACAAGGGACGGTGATGGCCCATAGTGACCCGCAGCAGGTGGGCAAGGCGCTCTATGATGCGCAGCAGATGCGCCAACTTCAGGTTGGCGACACGGTGCGCGAGCGCCGCGTTGAATCGCCAGAACCGGCGCTGGAGCTCTACCGGACGTTTCGCCCGCTGGACAGCGGCAACGGCCACCACATGCGCATGATGATGCGACGTAACGTAGTCGATGTACCGCAGGTGATTTTTATCGCGTTTGATGTGCGTGAGCTCGATGCCGAGCAGGCGCGCGGGCTACGTAATGTGATAGTGATGCTGTGCGCCGCCGGGCTGGTGATGGTGGCGACTCTCCTCGCGCAGTTCTGGTTTCGTCGCTACCAGCGTTCACGCAAGCTATTACAGGAAGCGACCCATCGCAGAGAAAAGCTGGTGGCCTTAGGTCATCTGGCAGCCGGTGTGGCGCATGAAATCCGTAACCCGCTCTCCTCGATTAAAGGGCTGGCGAAGTACTTTGCTGAACGCACGCCGCCGGGAGGGGAGGCCTACGCGCTGGCGCAGGTGATGGCGAAAGAGGCGGACCGTCTGAATCGCGTGGTCAGTGACCTGCTGGAGCTGGTGCGTCCGGCACATTTAAAATGGCAATCGGTGGATCTCAACCAGGTGATTACCCACTCGCTACAGCTGGTCAGCCAGGATGCGCGTGATAGGGAGATTACGCTGCGGTTCACCCCACATCCTGCGCTACGCTGCATTCAGGCCGACCCGGACCGGCTGAATCAGGTGCTGTTGAATCTCTATCTCAACGCGATTCAGGCGATAGGGCACGGTGGCGTGATTACGGTAACGGCGAGCGAGTGTAGCGACGGGCGCGTGAAGGTGAGCGTCGCCGATAACGGTAAAGGAATGACGGCCGAGCAGCTGGACGCGATTTTTACCCCGTACTTCACCACCAAAGCTGACGGCACAGGTCTTGGGCTCGCGGTGGTACAGAACATTATCGAGCAGCACGGCGGCACGATTCATGCCGACAGCCGTCCCGGCGAGGGAGCCATATTTACCCTCTACCTGCCGGTTAATGAGCAACAAAAGGAACAGCAAGGATGAGCGTAGAAAAGGTCGATATTCTGGTGGTGGACGATGATATCAGCCACTGCACTATTCTTGAGGCGCTGCTGCGCGGCTGGGGATATCAGGTCTCGCTGGCACATAATGGCCGGGAGGCGCTGGAGCAGGTGCGCCAGCGGGTATTTGATTTAGTGCTCTGCGATATCCGCATGGCGGAGATGGACGGCATTGAAACGCTCAAAGAGATAAAAACCTGGAATCCGTCGATCCCGGTGCTGATCATGACCGCCTACTCCAGCGTGGGGACGGCGGTTGAGGCGCTAAAATCTGGTGCGCTGGATTACCTCATCAAGCCGTTAGACTTCGATAACCTACAGCAAACGCTCGCGCGGGCATTGGTGCATACCTTGCAGTCTGACGGCGTGATTGAGGCTTCTCCCGCGACTCAATTCGGGATGGTTGGCGATAGCCCGGCAATGCAGGCGCTGCTGCACGATATCACCCTGGTTGCCCCTTCTGATGCCACCGTGTTGATTCACGGCGAGTCGGGCACCGGTAAAGAGCTGGTGGCGCGAGCCCTGCACGCCAGCAGCGCGCGCGGCGATGGGCCGCTGGTGACGCTGAACTGCGCGGCGCTCAATGAATCTTTGCTGGAGTCTGAACTGTTCGGCCACGAGAAAGGGGCGTTTACCGGTGCGGATAAACGGCGGGAAGGGCGCTTTGTACAAGCGAGTGGCGGAACCTTATTCCTCGATGAAATTGGCGATATCTCGCCGCTGATGCAGGTACGCCTGCTGCGTGCGATTCAGGAACGTGAAGTGCAGCGCGTGGGCAGCAACCAGACCATTTCAGTGGATGTCCGCCTGATCGCCGCTACCCATCGCTACCTGGCTGAAGAGGTCAGCGCCGGGCGCTTTCGCCAGGATCTCTATTACCGGCTGAACGTGGTGACCATCGACATGCCGCCGCTGCGTCGGCGCCGCGAAGATATTCCCTCCCTCGCGCACCACTTCCTGAAACGCTACGCCGAGCGAAACCGTAAAGCGGTGCAAGGATTTACCCCGCAGGCGATGGATTTGCTGATTCACTACGACTGGCCGGGCAATATTCGCGAACTGGAAAACGCGGTGGAGCGGGCGGTGGTACTGCTGACGGGAGAATATGTCTCTGAGCGCGAGCTGCCGCTGGCGATTGTGGGTACGCCGGTACCGATTTTGTCGTCGGCCGATGATGAGATACTGCCGCTGGTGGAGGTGGAAAAAGAGGTCATCCTGGCGGCGCTCGAAAAAACGGGCGGCAACAAAACTGAAGCCGCCCGTCAGTTGGGCATTACGCGCAAAACGCTGCTGGCAAAGCTTAGCCGTTAGTTCTGCTCACGCTCGATGGCGCGCCAGCCGATGTCGCGGCGGCTGAAACTGCCGTCCCAGTGGATGTCGGTCATTAAGGCATAAGCGCGTTGCTGCGCTTCTGCTACGGTGTGGCCCAGTGCGGTAGCGCACAGCACGCGGCCGCCGCTGGTCAGCACGCGGTCGTCGTCGGCGAGTTTGGTACCCGCGTGGAAGACCTTACCGTCGGTTGAGGATTCCAGCGGCAGGCCGTGGATCTCATCACCGGTGTTGTAGTGGCCAGGGTAACCACCCGCGGCAATCACCACGCCCAGCGAAGCGCGTTCGTCCCACTCGGAGGTTTTCTCATCCAGCTTGCCGTCGCAGGCGGCCAGGCAAAGATCCACCAGATCCGACTTCATGCGCAGCATGATCGGCTGAGTTTCCGGATCGCCAAAGCGGCAGTTGAACTCGATAACCTTCGGGTTGCCCTGTTTATCGATCATCAGACCGGCATACAGGAAACCGGTGTAGGTGTTCCCTTCCGCCGCCATGCCTTTTACGGTTGGCCAGATGATCCGTTCCATGGTGCGCTGGTGGACTTCATCAGTCACCACCGGTGCCGGAGAGTATGCCCCCATGCCGCCGGTATTCGGGCCGGTGTCGCCGTTACCTACGCGTTTGTGGTCCTGGCTGGTCGCCATCGGCAGCACGTGCTCGCCGTCGACCATCACGATAAAGCTCGCTTCTTCACCGTCGAGGAACTCTTCGATAACGATACGGTGACCCGCGTCGCCAAAGGCGTTACCGGCCAGCATGTCGTGAACGGCGGCTTCGGCTTCTTCGAGAGTCATCGCGACGATAACGCCTTTACCGGCGGCCAGGCCGTCGGCTTTGATAACGATCGGCGCGCCTTTTTCGCGCAGGTATGCCAGCGCAGGCTCAACTTCGGTGAAGTTCTGATATTCCGCCGTCGGAATCTGGTGACGGGCGAGGAAATCTTTGGTGAAGGCTTTGGAGCCTTCCAGCTGCGCGGCGCCTTCGGTTGGCCCGAAGATTTTCAGGCCAGCGGCGCGGAACGCATCGACCACGCCAATCACCAGCGGCGCTTCCGGGCCGACGATGGTCAGGTCAATCTGCTCGTTCTGGGCAAAGCTCAGCAGTGCCGGAATATCGGTGACGCCGATAGCCACGTTCTGCAACGCGGGTTCCAGTGCGGTACCGGCGTTACCCGGTGCGACAAAAACGGTATCAACCAGCGGGGACTGCGCGGCTTTCCAGGCCAGCGCGTGTTCGCGCCCGCCGTTACCAATGACTAAAACTTTCATCGTCTGCTCCCTGAATTAATGGCGGAAGTGGCGCATATCGGTGAAGATCATCGCGATGCCGTGTTCGTCGGCGGCGGCAATCACTTCTTCGTCGCGGATAGAACCGCCAGGCTGGATAACGCAGCTCACGCCAACGGCGGCGGCAGCATCAATGCCATCACGGAACGGGAAGAACGCATCGGAAGCCATGGCGGAGCCTTTCACTTCCAGACCTTCATCAGAAGCTTTAATTCCCGCGATTTTGGCGGAGTAAACGCGGCTCATCTGGCCTGCGCCTATACCGATGGTCATGTTCTCTTTGGCATACACAATGGCGTTGGATTTCACGAACTTCGCCACCTTCCAGCAGAACAGCGCATCGCGCAGCTCCTGCTCGGTTGGCTGACGTTTGGAAACCACGCGCAGTTCACCTTCAGTCACCATACCCAGGTCACGGTCCTGAACCAGCAGGCCGCCGTTCACGCGTTTAAAGTCGAGGCCCGGTACGCGCTGTGCCCACTGGCCGCAGGTCAGCACGCGAACGTTCTGTTTAGCGGCGGTGATCTTAAGCGCTTCTTCGGTCGCGGATGGGGCGATAATGACTTCCACGAACTGGCGGGAGATGATCGCCTGCGCGGTTTCAGCATCCAGCTCGCGGTTAAAGGCGATGATGCCGCCGAACGCGGAGGTTGGGTCAGTTTTATAAGCGCGGTCGTAAGCGTCAAGAATAGAGGTGCTTACCGCCACGCCGCATGGGTTAGCGTGCTTGACGATAACGCAGGCCGGTTCGTTGAACTCTTTCACACACTCCAGCGCCGCATCGGTATCGGCGATGTTGTTATAGGAGAGCGCTTTACCCTGAACCTGCTGCGCGGTGGCAACGGACGCTTCTTTGACGTTCTCTTCTATATAGAAGGCAGCCTGCTGGTGGCTGTTCTCGCCGTAGCGCATATCCTGCTTCTTAATGAAGTTCAGGTTCAGCGTACGAGGGAAGCGACCGGCGGCTTCTTTGCTTTCGCCGTGGTAAGCCGGAACCATGCTGCCGAAGTAGTTGGCAATCATGCTGTCGTAGGCGGCGGTGTGTTCGAAAGCTTTAATCGCGAGATCGAAACGGGTGTTGAGGGTCAGAGAACCTTCGTTAGCATCCATCTCTTTAATAATGGCGTCGTAGTCGCTGCTCTTCACAACGATTGCCACATCTTTATGGTTCTTGGCGGCGGAGCGCACCATGGTCGGGCCGCCGATATCAATGTTCTCTACTGCATCTTCCAGCGAGCAGCCTTCGCGGGCGACGGTCTCGGCGAATGGATACAGGTTAACGACAACCATATCGATAGGAGCAATGTGGTGCTGTTCCATAATGGCATCGTCCTGGCCGCGACGACCGAGGATGCCACCGTGTACTTTTGGATGCAGGGTCTTTACGCGTCCATCCATCATTTCCGGGAAGCCGGTGTAATCGGAAACTTCGGTCACCGGCAGACCTTCCTCTGCTAACAGGCGCGCAGTGCCACCTGTAGACAGCAGCTCCACACCGCGTGCGGAAAGTGCCTGGGCGAATTCGATGATACCGGCCTTGTCAGAAACACTGAGCAGAGCGCGGCGGACTGGACGACGTTGTTGCATGGTAAATCCCCTGGATTTGACTATTACAGAGAGCGTTAGGTGAATTCT
>NZ_CABTJS010000155.1:0-1338 GCF_902485085.1 uncultured Kluyvera sp. | reverse complement strand
TGACAGTTGTGGCCAGCGAAAGTTACAAGGACTTCGTAACAGCCTTGCAGAAGGACATTAGCGAGTCCTTGTCAGCTCGTCCGCGTGTGGCGGACAAGGCCTACTTCACGGGCAAGATGATGAACACGAACGAAGGCCCGGTTACGGTCTCGGATGAACAGGCCACGGACATTGAGTTTTATCTAATCCAGAACGGCTACGTTGATAAAAAACGCAATATCACGGAGAAGTACCATCAAGCCAAGAAAGACGGCACGCTGGTGGCATTGCCGGATGAACTGCAGTCCTATGCGGAGCAGGTATTCCACCTGATTGACAGCGTATTCAGCGAAAACCAGCTCATGCAGGTAGAAGATGGTCGCAAGCCCAAAAGACTGCAGCCCAATGCCAACTTTGAAAAGCAGGAATTCAAGGCGCTATGGGGTCGAATCAATCGCAAGGCTACTTACAGCGTGCTGTTTGATGATGTTGAGCTAGTGAACAATGCGATCAAGGCGCTCAATGACAAGAATGCTGGGTTGCGAGTGACACCGTTGCAATACACCATCCACCGTGGCGAGCAGGCTGATACGGCAACTTACGATGACCTCAAAAAGGGTAATGCCTTCGAGTTAAAAGTTACCGAAACAGAATCGGACAACACATCAATTCACTCTGCTGTGCAGTACGATCTGATTGGCAAGTTATCAGAGGGAACTTTGCTGACAAGACGAGCCGCTGCCGAAATTCTTAAAGGCCTCAATGCTGACGTCTTCGCGCAATTCAAGAGCAACCCGGAAAGCTTCATTGCCGAAGCCATTCGCTTGGTTAATGAACAAAAGGCCAATGTCATCATCGAGCATCTGGCCTATGACACGCTAGAAGACAAGTTTGATCTGGATATCTTTACCACTGGTCAAAGCAAACAGGACTTGAGTAAGGCCGGGAATAAACTGCAAAATCACATCTATGACTACGTGCTTACCGACTCTGCGATTGAGCGCAAGTTCGTCGAAGAGCTGGATACCAGCAAGGATGTGGTGGTATATGCCAAGTTGCCACGTGGTTTTCTGATTCCAACCCCAGTCGGTGATTACAACCCCGACTGGGCCATTTCCTTCAAAGAAGGCTCGGTCAAGCATGTGTATTTCGTTGCTGAGACCAAGGGCTCGATGTCGTCACTGGATTTACGGCCTATTGAAACTACCAAGATTAAATGTGCCCGTAAGTTCTTCGATGAGATCAACAAGAAGTTTGCTCCAGAAAACGTGAAGTATGACGTCGTGGATAGCTTCGGTAAGCTGATGGAAGTGGTGAAGTAAGACACTAAGGATTGGCCATGTGGTGGGGAGATTATGG
>NZ_CABTJS010000154.1:0-7692 GCF_902485085.1 uncultured Kluyvera sp. | reverse complement strand
CGACGGCGGTTGACCCAACCACACAGAGTCACCTGCTGCCCAACGTGGGACTGTCGAAGCTGTCCGCAATATTCTGTACGCATGAGATATCCCTTAACTTAGCCGTCGGCGGATTGTCGCCTGCCGTGCAGGCGTTACTGTCGCAGCTTTAGCTGAATGTCACTACTGGATGAAAAAAGGGGGCTATTATACTGGAAATTCTCGCTCGCGATAAGCCCGGAGCAGCTTATACGACTGTTTGCTGAACGCTTATTGCCTACGCTCACAAAAATTAACAATAATTATCAGTTCAATAACCTGGCGTCGATTGTAAGGTATGCCCCCGACAGCCCGTTTACAGAGGAACAACCATGCTGAATTTAGACGCCAAAAAAACCGCTCTTGTCGTTATTGACCTGCAGGAAGGCATTCTGCCGTTTGCCGGTGGCCCACATACCGCTGCTGACGTGGTGGCCCGTGCCGCCCGCCTGGCCGACAAATGCCGTGCCGCGTCCGCGCCAGTCGTGTTGGTTCGCGTAGGTTGGTCAGCTGACTTTGCAGACGCGTTGAAACAACCGGTTGATGCCCCCGCTCCGGCCAAAGCGCTGCCGGAAAACTGGTGGACCTATCCGGCTGAGCTCGGTAAACAGGACAGCGATATTGAGGTGACCAAACGTCAATGGGGCGCGTTCTACGGCACCGACCTCGAAGTGCAGCTGCGCCGTCGCGGCATCGACACCATTATTCTGTGCGGTATTTCCACCAACATCGGCGTGGAGTCCACCGCCCGTAACGCGTGGGAACTGGGCTTTAACCTGATTATTGCCGAAGATGCCTGCAGCGCGTTCAATAACGATCAGCACCAGAGCAGCCTCTCCTACATTTTCCCGCGCATTGCTCGCGTGCGCAGCACTGAAGAGATCCTTGCCGCCTTATGATTTATCTTGGGCTTCCCCAATGGTCGCACCCGAAATGGGTGCGCCTTGGTATTACCAGCCTTGAAGAGTATGCCCGCCACTTTAACTGCGTGGAGGGCAACACGACGCTGTACGCCCTGCCAAAAGCCGAAATAGTCGACCGCTGGCTGGCGCAAACGGATGATAATTTTCGCTTCTGCTTTAAATTTCCGGCCACCATTTCGCACCAGGCAGCGCTTCGTCATTGTGACGATCTGACGCTCGAATTTTTCCAGCGGATGGCACCGCTTGACGGGAGAATTGGGCAATACTGGCTTCAGCTTCCGGCTACTTTTGGCCCTCGAGACCTGCCCGCGCTGTGGCATTTCCTTGACGGGCTGCCGAAGATGTTTCACTACGGCGTTGAAGTTCGCCACCCGCAATTTTTCGATAAGAGTGACAGCGAGCGGCAGCTCAACCGCGGCCTGCATGAGCGCGGCGTGAACCGAGTGATCCTCGATAGCCGACCGGTACATGCCGCCATACCGCACAACGAAGCGGTGCGAGAAGCTCAGCGTAAAAAGCCCAAAGTCCCGGTACATGCGGTAGTGACCGCCGAGCAACCGATGGTGAGGTTTATCGGCAGTGACGACATGGCGCTGAACCAGGCCATGTTCGCGCCGTGGCTAGAGAAACTGGCACAGTGGCAACATTCCACCACGCCTTATCTGTTTCTGCACACCCCGGATATCGCCCAGGCGCCAGAGCTGGTGCATTCGCTGTGGGAAGCGCTGCATTCCGCCCTTCCCGAGCTGGGTTCTACCCCGTCGATTCCACAACAATCTTCTCTTTTTTGACATTCATACCTATGATAATGAGTAGCCTCTGCCAACCTAAAGGGAGTTTGTATGGTTAGCGCGCTGTACGCCGTACTCGCGGCGTTGTTACTGATTAAATTTTCCTTCGACGTGGTTCGTCTGCGCAGACTTTATCGTGTCGCCTATGGCGATGGCGGCTTTAGCGAGCTGCAAAGTGCGATTCGCATTCACGGTAATGCGGTGGAATACATTCCAATTGGCGTCGCGCTTCTTTTGTTTATGGAGATGAACGGCGCAGAAACCTGGATGGTACATATCTGCGGCCTGATGCTGCTCGCCGGTCGCCTCATGCACTACTACGGTTTTCACCATCGCCTGTTTCGCTGGCGACGCTCTGGCATGATTGCCACCTACCTCTCACTGTTGCTAATGGTGCTGATGAATCTGTGGTATATGCCGTGGGAGTTGGTTTTCTCGCTGCGTTAGCGCACAATACGCCGTTTTTATTTTTCCGGATTTAACCTTATGTCTGACCGCGATACGCTTTTTTCTGCACCGATAGCCCGCCTCGGCGACTGGACCTTCGATGAACGGGTTGCTGAAGTTTTCCCGGATATGATCCAGCGTTCCGTCCCCGGCTACTCAAATATCATCTCAATGATTGGCATGCTGGCCGAGCGTTTTGTGCAGCCGAATACTCAGGTATACGACCTGGGCTGCTCGCTGGGGGCCGCGACCCTTTCTATCCGCCGCAACATTGCCCACGACAGCTGCCGGATTATCGCTATCGATAATTCCCCGGCGATGATTGAACGCTGCCGTCGCCATATCGATGCCTATAAAGCGCCGACGCCGGTTGATGTCATTGAGGGCGATATTCGCGATATCGAGATTCATAACGCTTCGATGGTGGTGCTGAACTTTACGGTGCAGTTCCTTGAACCCGCAGAGCGTCAGGCATTACTGAACAAAATCTATCAGGGGCTGAACCCCGGCGGCGCGCTGGTGCTGTCCGAAAAATTCAGCTTCGAAGACGCGACCGTCGGCGAGCTGCTGTTCAACATGCACCATGACTTTAAGCGCGCCAACGGCTACAGCGAACTGGAAATCAGCCAGAAGCGCAGCATGTTGGAAAACGTGATGCTGACTGACTCCGTTGAAGTGCATAAAGCCCGCCTGAGTCAGGCCGGTTTCGAACACAGCGAGCTGTGGTTCCAGTGCTTTAACTTTGGCTCTCTGGTCGCACTGAAAGCAGGAACCCCGGCATGATCGAGTTCGGCAATTTTTATCAGCAAATCGCCAAAAGCCCGCTTTCCCACTGGCTGGAAACGCTGCCTGCGCAGATTGGCGCCTGGCAACGCGATCAGCACGGTCTGTTTAAGCAGTGGTCCAACGCAGTGGAATTTCTGCCTGAAATCCAGCCGTGGAAGCTCGACCTGCTGCACAGCGTGACGGCTGAAAGCGAAACGCCGCTGAGCGAAGGTCAGGTGAAGCGCATCGATACGCTGCTGCGCCACCTGATGCCATGGCGTAAAGGGCCGTTTTCGCTGTATGGCGTGAACATCGATACCGAATGGCGCTCTGACTGGAAGTGGGAGCGCGTATTGCCGCACCTGTCTGACCTCAGCGGCCGCACCATTCTCGACGTAGGCTGCGGCAGTGGTTATCACCTGTGGCGCATGATTGGCGCGGGCGCACATCTGGCGGTGGGTATCGACCCAACCCAGCTGTTCCTGTGCCAGTTTGAAGCGGTGCGTAAATTGCTGGGTAACGATCAGCGCGCGCATCTGCTGCCGCTGGGCATTGAGCAGCTTCCGGCGTTGAAAGCGTTTGATACCGTCTTCTCAATGGGCGTGTTGTACCACCGCCGTTCACCGCTGGAGCACCTCTGGCAGCTTAAAGATCAGCTGGTCAACGACGGCGAACTGGTGCTGGAAACGTTGGTGGTTGAAGGCGATGAAAATACGGTACTGGTACCGGGCGACCGCTATGCGCAGATGCGTAACGTCTACTTTATTCCGTCGGCGCTGGCGTTGAAAAACTGGCTGGAGAAGTGTGGCTTCGTTGACGTGCGTATTGCCGATATGAGCGTGACCTCAACCGAAGAACAGCGTCGCACCGAGTGGATGGTCACCGAGTCGCTGGCCGATTTCCTCGACCCGAACGACCCGAGCAAAACGGTTGAAGGCTACCCGGCACCGCTGCGCGCGGTGTTGATTGCGCGTAAGCCTTAACGGTTGCGCCGTTCCCGGCGGCGCTGCGCTTGGCCGGGCTACAGGTTCGTACCCAACGCCGAGGAAATATGACAGCGATTCGCCTAAATATTTCGCTCTGCAACAAGGCGGCGACGCAGCGAGTCCCCGGGAGCGTACATCAGTACGTGACTGGGGCGAGCGAGGAAAGCCAACGCAGTCGCAGAGTGAAATATGACGGCGAAAAAAAGGCCCCTGTTTAATGGGCAGGGGCCTGGTACAAGCAAGCATCATATTGGGCGAATATGACACGCGGTAAAAAACTTTTAGCTACACGTGGCGCTCAATGATTTCCCGCATTGCTGCTACCGCCGCGCCATCGACGGTATAGCGAGAATACTCATCAGCTTCAGGATCCGTTGACATTGAAAGTCCGGAGTTGCGATAACGCATTTCGGAGGGCACCCATTGCCCGGCTGAACTGTGTACTTCTTTAACACCGGCGTCGAGGAACAGAGCAAGGTTGCTCGCTCTTACACCCGCACCAGCCATAATAGTTGGAGTATCCCTTCGACCAATAAGTTCCCGAATTAATAAAATACCTTTCTCCGCCGACGGTTGCTGACCGGAGGTGAGCACCCTCGCAATGCCTAATTCCGCAAGCTGTTCAAAGGTCTGCTGCGGATTCGCACACATATCAAAGGCGCGATGGAAAGTCACCGCCAGTGGGCCAGCCGCGACCATAATCTGGCGCATCCTCGGAATATCCACCTGCCCTTCTGGGTTCAGCACGCCAATCACAAAGCCGGGATAGCCCAGCGAGCGAATCTGACGCACGTCTTCCAGCATGGCGGCGAACTCACCGTCGGTATAACAGAAATCACCGCCTCGGGGCCGGATTATCGGGTGGACGGGAATCGTTACCCGGTGACGCGTGGCTTTCAGCACACCGTAAGAAGGTGTCAGGCCGCCCTCAAGCGGTGCCGCACACAGTTCAATACGATCCGCCCCGTTCTGCTGCGCGATAACCGCGCATTCCGTGCTGTAACAGCAGATTTCCAGCAATGCCATAGTTCTCTCCGTTTGATTCAGCGAAAGATCATGCCACCGTTCCCATCTGCAGACCCGGCGTTAGTTCACATTGTTACATTGGCTGCTCACTGGCAACAATTTCTTCAATCGTCCATGGATGAAATTTTATCGTGACCTTCCCGTCGGTAACGGCCATCGTCGGGTTCGGTAGACGTTCGCGTTCGCCTTTTGGTGAACTGGTTTTCACCGAAATGCCCGGCTGGCTCAGCCCATCATCGGAGAGCAGCGCCAGCGCGCGCGCGTTTAGCCCTTCCGGTTCGCCCGGCAGAACGATTTCAATATGTTCCCAGCCTTCGTGCGGGTAGCGCTTTTCGCCCGGCCACGGCAGCTCAATCACCGTAAACTGCCAGTGGGCCACGCATACCGGCTCCTCAAGTTTGAACAGGCAAATAGGTCGGCCGTTGATGATATTTTCCGACAGCAGCGTGCCACACTGCTCAAACCCGCGGCGCCAGCGTTCGGCGGTGGCGTTTTGATGGCAGCGCAGCGAAATATGATCGGCATTAAGCGGCGTGATATCCAGCCCTAGCCGGTGGGAAAGCGCCGCCAGTGCGTCAGTAAAACGTGGGAGATCTGCAGAAATATCCTGCAGTTCCGCGATAGTCTGCCAGTTTGCCATTTCAGCCCTACTCTTATTACATGAAAAGGCTAATCTACCCTGTTGTTCTCTCTGAACCAACCGTTCAGGCGCATGAGCGATTAATCCCTGCTCAGGCAACGTTTTTTCAAGGCACGAGAGGATGGCCCAGTGCTGACGGCATCAGGCAAATGCAGTATACTCCCGCCTTAATTTATCCACACCCGGCGCTGAACCGTGCAGGTTGCAGCGTCTAAAACGTAAGGTATTCCGGTGAATATTCAGGCTCTTCTCTCAGAAAAAGTCAGTCAGGCCATGATTGCGGCAGGCGCGCCTGCCGATTGCGAACCACAGGTTCGTCAGTCAGCAAAAGTACAGTTCGGCGACTATCAGGCAAACGGCATGATGGCAGTGGCCAAAAAACTGGGCATGGCACCGCGACAACTGGCAGAGCAGGTACTGTCTCATCTCGATCTGAACGGCATTGCTAATAAAGTCGAGATCGCCGGGCCAGGCTTTATCAACATCTTCCTCGACCCAACCTTCCTGGCAGAGCACGTTAGCCAGGCGCTGAAAAGCGACCGTCTGGGCATCGCGCAGCCAGAAAAGCAGACTATCGTCGTGGACTACTCCGCGCCAAACGTGGCAAAAGAGATGCACGTCGGCCACCTGCGTTCCACCATCATTGGCGATGCTGCCGTTCGTACGCTGGAGCTGATGGGCCATAAAGTTATCCGCGCTAACCACGTTGGCGACTGGGGCACCCAGTTCGGTATGCTGATTGCGTATCTGGAAAAGCAGCAGCAGGAAAACGCGGGTGAAATGGCGCTGGCCGACCTCGAAGGTTTCTACCGCGAAGCGAAAAAACACTACGACGAAGACGAAGCCTTCGCCGAGCGCGCGCGTAGCTACGTCGTGAAGCTGCAAGGCGGTGACGAATACTTCCGTAAAATGTGGCGCCAGCTGGTCGACATTACCATGACCCAGAACCAGCTGACCTACGATCGCCTGAACGTCACCCTGACCCGTGATGACGTGATGGGTGAAAGCCTCTACAACCCAATGCTACCGGGTATCGTAGCGGACCTGAAAGCTAAAGGTCTGGCGGTTGAGAGCGAAGGCGCAACCGTGGTGTTCCTGGATGAGTTCAAGAACAAAGAAGGTGAGCCTATGGGCGTCATCATCCAGAAAAAGGATGGCGGCTACCTGTACACCACCACCGATATCGCCTGTGCGAAATATCGTTACGAAACCCTGCATGCCGACCGCGTGCTGTACTACATCGACTCCCGCCAGCACCAGCACCTGATGCAGGCGTGGACCATCGTGCGTAAAGCCGGTTACGTGCCAGATTCCGTGCCGCTGGAGCACCACATGTTCGGTATGATGCTGGGCAAAGACGGCAAGCCGTTCAAAACCCGTGCTGGCGGTACCGTGAAGCTGGCGGATCTGCTGGACGAAGCGCTGGAGCGCGCACGCCGCCTGGTCGCAGAGAAGAACCCGGAAATGCCAGCAGACGAGCTGGAAAAACTGGCCAACGTCGTCGGTATCGGCGCGGTAAAATATGCGGATCTCTCCAAAAACCGCACCACCGACTACGTGTTCGACTGGGACAACATGCTGGCCTTCGAAGGCAACACCGCGCCGTATATGCAGTATGCCTATACCCGCGTACTGTCTGTGTTCCGTAAAGCGGAGCTGGAAGAAAGCGCTATTATCAACGCCGAAGTGACCATCACCGAAGACCGTGAAGCGCAGCTGGCCGCTCGTCTGCTGCAGTTCGAAGAGACGCTGAACGTCGTCGCTCGCGACGGTACGCCACACGTGATGTGTGCCTACCTGTACGATCTTGCGGGCCTGTTCTCTGGCTTCTACGAGCATTGCCCTATCCTCTCCGCCGAGAATGAAAGCGTACGTAACAGTCGCCTCAAGCTGGCGCTGCTGACGGCGAAAACCCTGAAGCTGGGTCTGGATACCCTGGGTATCGAAACCGTCGAACGTATGTAATTACTTCGAGTGATGTAAAAGACCACCTTCTTAGAAGGTGGCTTTTGAGAATGCCCCCTGTAAGGGGGGCTACTTTCACCTTCCGCTTACTACTCTAGCAATTCCATCTGTTGTTCATGTGTTTGTTCCGT
>NZ_CABTJS010000153.1:0-10835 GCF_902485085.1 uncultured Kluyvera sp. | reverse complement strand
TATGGCCATCACAGAAACTATTTTTCATTTATGCAAAAGCCAGAGGCAGAGGGGGTTACAGGCCATTCACTCAGTCAGTGAGGACCGCCAGCACGGTGCGATGCGGACAGGTGGTGTCCGATATTAACAAAGCGGCAACATTAAACGGTCACTGCAGTTGCGTGAGCATCGCTTCCGCCATCACCCACAGTGCCCGGTTAAGTTTCACGTCCCCGTCTATACCGCGAACGGCACGGGTATGTGACCGTCCTCCTTTGGCATTACGGCCACTGAGCCCACCCTTAATCAGGTTCTCCTGAATACGCTGGTACGTGGTCCACAGGTCGCTACTCTCATCCTGCCAGCGGCGCGGGGAGAGGATCTGCGACTCAGTCACCGGCTGGTGGTCCTCACCAAAGCGGTACGTCAGCGCGGCTTTTGCCAGTGCCTGCTGCGCAGGTGGTGGCAACAGCAACGACTGCATCGCATCCCGCTTCTCCTCCACACGGTCAAAAATGCCCAGCACTTCATAGGCCCCCTCAATCACCTGACTCACTACATCGCCTTTGTGCGGCACACGCACCTCGCCAAATGACTCACCGCAGACGAGCCCGTTCTGACAAACCGCACGAAATAAACCCGGCAACATCTGGTACGAACTGGTGCCATCATGGGAGTTGAGCAGGATAATTTCTGGTACCTGTTTACCGGTAATCTGCCCCTCCCGACGAAGGCGTAGCATGTGTTTTGTGTGCTCGCGTCGACCCGGGTCGCGTACCCGGGTCTGACAGGCAAAGAACGGCTGGAAGCCTTCGCGCTGCAGGCTGTCCAGCAGGGATATGGTGGGTATATAGGTATAACGCTCACTACGGGATGCGTGTTTGTCCTCACTGAATACACTGGGCACCACGCGAAACAGCTCTTCGCGGGTTAACGGGCGGTCGCGACGAATAAGGTTTGCTGCGCCAAAGCGCGAAGCCAGACGGGTCATAAGCAGACTCCTCATAACGGGAAAACAAATAAAAGGGATCCCCGTCGCATCGGCGACAGGGTCAGGGAAATAACAGGAATGGGTTAAATATTCAGAAGAAGAAATCCCAGACGGCGCGGGCCACTGACACCACGGTGTTGCGCACGGCCTGAATGACGGCCCGCACCGGGGCGGGTATCAGGGGAAAGGCACTGATGCTATCGAGTACAGCACCGACGGTTTCACCAAAGTCGCTACGAGCCTGCTCCCGGACTACCGTCGTGCGAAAGGAAGACTGGAGTTGCGACACTACCGGGCTGGTGGCCTCACGTGGCAGGCACTTAATCATTCGCTCGGCCATCACCTTAAGCCCCCATTGTAGACGGACCGACACAGCACACACCGGATGTACGGGCTGGAACAGCTCATGCAGCAGACAGATTTTGCGGCTGATATTCTGCTTCTGCGCCGTGGACAATAGTCCCTCACCGCTGGTGGGTTCGGCCTTATCCGACTGGCTGATCACAAACAGTACTTTATGCCGGTATGCCTCCCCAATTACCTGATGATAAAAGTGCTCATCCACTGCCAGTGCGCGGTCATCGGCTTTAATGAGCCACAGCACCAGGTCGAGGCGAGGAAGCTGTTCGCGGTACAGCGCAGCATACTCGGTATCGCGAGCGCCACTTTCACCCACACCGGGCAGGTCCACCAGCGTCATAAACCGCTCACCAACCTGCAGCCGAAAGCGCAGTGGCTCACGGGTACAGGCAGCAACATCGCTGACTGGCGATACCTCACTGGCAAACAGGGCATTACACAGGCTGGATTTCCCGGCTCCGGATTTACCCATAATGCCGATCACTGGCTCGTAGCGGGTTAACTGATTTATCTGCTGCAATATACGTTCAGATACCCATTGTGGCAGACCATCAAGCGACTGCTGAAACGGCTTCAAACCTTCAGAATTGTTCATTACTACTCCTCTGAAAAATAATACAAAAACGGCAGAATCGTGAGATTCCGCCGTTAGTCGGGTATGTTCAGAAGAATGATATATGTCTGAAAATAATTTGAATTAAGGTAAGCGTTAAACAGCTGCCGCCTGTGATCCCGGCCCCTAAGTCGTTAGGTTATTCTGCCCCCCTCATCCTCAGGCCCGATCAGTGGATAAGGGCAAATTGTCCGAGGGGCGATAGGGCATTGGGCAGTAAGGTTTTATAGTTGTTAGGCATTAATCTAACGTTGTAGAAACATCGGCTAATACGATGACTGTCTACGTTTGAAACGTCATCTCTTGCTTTTACATAAATATTAATGTCGATTATCATCAATTTGATTATAATCATGGCACTTTATTGATTACCGTATTAAATTTTTATTTTTCCCTATAGTGATGATTCATGCCTAGTCCCCCTTGTAAGCGGCTTGACGACTTGAGTCAGGTCCAGCGCGAACGGCTGGCCTACATCGATTTTCGGCTTTACTTCTTCGGTGAGATCGGTCGCCCAGATCTGATTGAGCGCTTTGGCGTTGCTCCAGCAGGAGCGACTCGCGATTTGGCTTTGTACCGGGAGATCGCTCCGAATAACATCACCTTTGATGGTAGCGACAAGATCTATCGTATCGGGCAGGCGTTCTCTCCGTTGTTCGAGCACGCATCGCAGCGTGTTCTGTCGGCGCTGGCTCTGGGCTTTGGCGATGGCGTGAATGGCCCAATGCAGGCGTTGCTACCCTGTGAATCCCCCACAGCCCTGAGCATACCCAAGATGGATGTGTTGGCCGTGATTTGTCGAGCCATCCACTCCAAGCGCCCCGTCGCCATCCGCTACCACTCGATGAGCAGCGGAAAGTCCGAACGGGTCATTGTGCCCTTTGCTTTGGTAGATACCGGCCTGCGCTGGCACGCCCGGGCCTTTGATCGCAAGAGTGGAGAGTTTCGGGATTTCGTCGTCACCCGCATCGAAGCGCCAACATTGCTTGAAGAGGTTCCGCAGGCCAACGAACGACCGGATAATGATATCCAGTGGACGCGCATCGTTGAGTTGGATTTCGTGCCGCACCCACGTGTTGAACGCCCCGAAATCATCGAGATGGACTACGGGATGACCGGTGGCTCGATTAGGATGTACGTTCGTGCAGCGGTGGCAGGCTATATGTTGCAGCGCTGGCGTGTTGACTGCTCACCCGATCATTGCCTAAATGGACCGGAGTACCGTTTATGGCTCAAAGATCATCTCGCGATCTACGGCGTGAAAAACGCCTTACTGGCACCAGGCTATAGCACCTCTATAAAGGCTGACTCTTGATGGAACTGATCGACAATATCAATCGCCTGCTCGGAGACGACCTAAAGCAGACGCTCAAACCCGGTGCTCGCCTGAAGATCGCCGCCTCCTGCTTTTCGATGTACGCGTTTGAAGCGCTAAAAGCAGAGCTGGAAAAAATCGACGAGCTGCAATTCATCTTTACCTCGCCGACGTTCACCGCCAATGAAGTAACCGACAAGATTCGTAAGGAACGCAAAGAATTCCACATACCGAAGGCTGACCGCGAACGTAGTCTGTACGGTAGTGAGTTCGAAATTCAGCTGCGCAACAAACTGACCCAGCGCGCAATTGCAAAAGAGTGTGCGGACTGGATGCGGCGTAAGACAACATTCAAGTCCAATCGCAGCAAGGCTCCGATGCAGCAGTTTGCTTGTGTTCAGGCCGCCGCCGCAGAGACTGCCTACATGCCACTGCACGGATTTACGGCCGTCGATCTTGGCTACCAGCAAGGCAATGCTGTTTCAAACCTCGTCAACAAAATGGACGAGTCGACGTTTACGGCGACCTACCTCAATCTGTTTAACCAGATCTGGCAAGATCCTGAGAAGCTGGAGGATGTAACGGCGCAGATCTGCGACCACATTGCATCCGTCTACCAGGAAAACTCGCCTGAAAGTATCTACTTCCTGATGCTCTATAACATCTTCAATGAGTTTCTGGACGACCTCAACGAGGATGTCCTGCCCAATGACCGCACGGGCTATCAAGACACGCTCATCTGGAACAAACTCTTCAATTACCAGAAAGATGCTGCCACTGGGATCATCAACAAACTTGAAAACTACAGCGGTTGCATCCTGGCCGACAGCGTGGGCTTGGGCAAAACCTTCACCGCACTTGCCGTCGTAAAGTATTACGAACTGCGCAACAAGTCAGTTCTGGTGTTATGCCCCAAAAAACTTGCGGGCAACTGGCTGAACTATAACCGCAACCTTAAGACCAACATATTTGCTCGCGACCGGTTCAGCTACGACGTGCTTTGTCATACTGACCTCAGCCGTACGAGCGGCGAGTCGTTTGGAACACCATTGAATCGCATCAACTGGGGCAACTACGACCTCGTCGTCATCGACGAGTCACACAACTTCCGCAACAATGACGCCTACAAAGACAAGGAAACCCGCTACCAGATACTGATGAACAAGGTCATCAAGGAGGGCGTGAAAACCAAAGTGCTGATGCTTTCGGCCACCCCGGTGAACAACCGCTTCAATGACCTGCGCAACCAATTGGCACTAGCCTACGAAGGCGATTCAGAAAACCTCAGCAAGAAGCTGCGTACCAGCAAGACGGTAGAAGACATTTTCCGTGGTGCGCAGGCCAGCTTCAATGCATGGGCAAAGCTTCCGCCGGAAGAGCGCACAGCGCGAGCCATCCTGGACTCGTTGGACTTCGACTTCTTCGAATTGCTCGACAGCGTCACCATCGCACGCTCGCGCAAGCATATTCAAACCTTCTACGACACCACGGAGATCGGCCAATTCCCCGAGCGCCGCAAGCCCTTGTCGTTCCACTGTCCGCTCACGCAGCGAACGGATGTGATGAGTTTCAACGAAATCTTCGAGCAACTGTCTTTGCTCCGGCTCGCCGTTTACGCCCCGATCAGCTACATCCTGCCCAGTCGGCTCAAGAAGTACGAGGAGATGTATGACACTCAGGTCGAAGGCAAGGGCAAGCTTAAGCAAGTCGATCGCGAAAAGAGCCTGCAGGCATTAATGACGACCAACCTGCTCAAGCGCCTGGAAAGTTCGATTGAGTCCTTCCGCTTGACGCTCCAGTCCCTGCGCACGAACCTCACAAATACACTGGACAAGATCAGCTCGTTCAATCACACCGGTGACCTCAGCGGTATTAACGGCAGAATCAATGACCTGACCGAGCAGTTGGAAAACCTTGACGCAGACGACGACTTGCCCAACATTGGCGACAGCGAGATCGGCGGCAAAGTCAAAATCAGCCTCGCCGATATGGACCTGCCTTCATGGGAGCACGAGCTGAAGGTCGATCTGGAAATCATTGATGCCTTGCTGACGTCGATGAATAAGATCACAGCTGCCGATGATGCTAAGCTGCAGCACGTAAAGGCACTGATCCTGAAGAAGATCACAGCACCCCTGAATCCCGGTAACAAGAAGGTACTGATCTTCACCGCCTTCGCCGACACCGCTGACTATCTGTATGCCAATTTGGCTCCGGAATTGCTGGCAACACATACCTTGCACAGCGCGAAAGTCACCGGCAAGGGTGCGCCAAAATGCACGCTGAAGAAGAGCTATGACTTCCAGGAACTGCTCACCCTTTTCTCGCCTCACTCGAAGGAGAAAGCCACCGTGCTGCCAAATGAGGAGGCAGAGATCGATTTGTTGATCGGCACCGATTGTATCTCTGAAGGCCAGAATCTGCAGGACTGCGACTATCTTATCAACTACGACATCCACTGGAATCCAGTGCGCATCATCCAGCGCTTCGGCCGAGTGGATCGCATCGGTTCACTTAATAGCAGCATCCAACTGGTTAACTACTGGCCAGACATCTCACTCGACGAATATATCAATCTGAAGGAACGAGTTGAGAGCCGGATGATGATTGCTGATGTCACAGCCACTGGCGATGACAACGTGCTGAGTGCTCAAGCCAACGACGTGTCTTATCGCAAAGAGCAATTGCGACGTCTGCAGGAGGAGGTTATTGAGCTGGAAGACCTGAAAACCGGAGTGTCGATCACTGATCTCGGGCTCAATGACTTCCGAATGGACTTGCTCAACTATGTGAAGGCTAATGGCGAATTGAGCAACGTGCCAAGCGGGATGCACGCCGTAGTGTCTGCTAAGCCGGAGATGGGCCTGCGCCCTGGTGTGATCTTCACGCTGCGCAACCGCAATCCGAGCGTCAACGTCAGTCAACACAACCGGCTGCACCCTTACTACCTCGTCTATATCAATCGCGAGGGTGAAGTCATTCACGATCACACCGAAGTCAAACGTTTACTGGATCTGGTACGCACTTGCTGCAAGGGACAAGCCCAGCCTATTACAGATGCCTGTCTGCTATTCAACGAGGAAACGGCCGATGGCCGCAAGATGCAGGTGTATTCGGACCTGCTTGGCAAGGCCATCCGCTCAATGATTGAAGTGAAAGAAGAGAAGGATCTGGACAGCCTCTTCTGCGGCGGTAAGACCACCGCGCTGGTCAATACCATCGCCGGGCTGGACGACTTCGAACTGCTCACCTTCCTTATCATTCAGGAGGCCGGATGAGTCAATCTGCGCGATTTGAGTCGAATACCGCGTTCATCAATTATCCGAAGCAGGCTGTCTTTGGTCGTACCCTGCCAAAGAATAAGATCTACGAACACAGCGGCGCCAATACGAGGCTGAAGGACTTGTTCGTCGAGCAGGTGGAGCAGATCGTCTGGCAATACAAGTTGGCTCCGGAAACGATCAACCTGCCCGCCAGGCTGGGAGTACCAGAGCTTCAGATTTTCTCAATCCAGCTCAAGGCATCGGAGCTGAATCTGGACGTTTTGCGTTGCATCGATGGCGCAGTGCAGTTTCCCATTATCTTCGAGCTGAGCTTTGATGGCCGAACAAAGGTGATCGCTGCGTACAAACGCCCCAATGAGTCAGACGCCAGCCGTTGGGTCTTGAGTGACTACTTTGCAACAGCCTGGTTGCCGAGTGACTGTGAGCGCGCCGCCATGCCCTTAGCACTCGACTTGGGCGGCTTGTATGAGCAGTTGCTTCACAGCCTGATCTCCACGCCCGCGCGCCTACAAGAAAGTCTCGCGGATTTGGTCGCACGTGTCGAACTGGTTGCAGCCAAGGAACGTGAGGTTGAAAAAATAGCCAGCAGACTTGCCAAAGAAAAACAATTCAACCGCAAGGTAGAGATCAACGCCAAACTGCGAATGTTGAAAATAGAACTGGAAGAACTCAAACATTGATAGATCACAACAGGTATAAGGGAATAAAACTGAAATGAAGATTCAATCCGTTCGCATCAAAAACTTCCGGGCACTCAAAGACGTCACGATTCCCTTCGACTCCGTTACGACATTCATAGGGCCGAACGGCGCTGGCAAGTCGACAGTGCTACATGCACTCGATTGGTTCTTCAACGGCAAGCCCGGCTCGCTGACAGAGAAAGACTGCTCCTTTGGAGAAGCTAGCGAAGACATCGAGGTGCAAGTCACATTCGCAGATCTCACCGAAAAGGATCGGGAGGCGCTTGGTAAGTACACTCCAGAGGGCGCAGCTACATTCACGGCGTGGAAGCGCCGTTCAGCTGACGGCACCGATGTGCTCTCTGCAAACGCAAAGGGATTCCCAGAGTTCAACGTAATCAAAACTGCAAATGGCGTAGCGGCGAAGAGGGAGCTTTATACAAATCTCAGAACTAGTCGTCCAGAGCTGGAGCTTCCTACAGCCACTACCGGTACAGCCATTGACCAGGCAATGACTACCTGGGAGGCATCACATACAGAGTTACTCGTAGACGCCCCCGAATCGCTGCAAACCAACTTCTTTGGTTTCAACAGCGGCGGCAAGATGAGCGGCCTCTTCGATTTTGTGCTGGTGACTGCAGACCTTCGTGCAAGCGAAGAGTCCATTGACGGTAAATCGAGCATCATCGGACGCATCCTGGAACGCTCCGTTGATCGTGCAGCGGCAGATCAGGAGATTGCGGCAATCGTCGAGGAGTCCAGAGCAAAGCAGCAGAAAGTCTACGAAGAGAAATTCCAAGCCCAGCTTAAGGTGATGACGACGCAGCTTAACGAGGTTGTTTGCTCATACTCACCCGGTCGGGCGGTCACGGTTTCTCCCGCAGAGGTAGAGCTCAAAGCCCCCAAGACCACGTTCGAAGTATCCGTGCTCGATGGTACAACCGAAACAGCGGTAGAGCGACAGGGGCATGGTTTTCAGCGGACTATTCTGATCTCGGCGCTCCAGCTCTTGGCACAATCGGGAGCAGCTTCAGCCGACGGAGTCATCTGTTTAGCAATTGAAGAACCTGAGCTCTTTCAGCACCCGATTCAGGCACAGGCGTTTGCAAAAGTGCTCCGCTCACTTGTTGAAGACCCCGACAAGTGTATCCAAGTAACCTATGCAACGCACAGCCCTTATTTCCTTGAGGCCCGCCATTTTGATCATGTCAGGAGATTGACGCGATCATCTGGAGAGACTCCGACTGTGACTATCCACTTTGCCTCCATTGATGATGTGAAGACCAGGCTGCACCAGATAGTAAATGGTGATGTTGTCGAACGTCAGTTAGATGGCATCGTTTCAGAGCAACTGGCTGTAGCCCTCTTTGCCCATCGCGCTTTTCTTGTGGAGGGTACCACCGAGTCATCGGTGTTCCACGGTATAGGCGACAAAATATCTCATGGTGCGCTTGAAGCCGCTGGTATTTCCATTGTCCCAGTCGGAGGCAAGACGTCGATTCCTCTTGTCCATGCCATCCTGTCCGCACTCGGTATCCCGGTTTATGCGCTTTTCGATGCTGACAGAGCATGTGCGGCGCGAGCAAAAGCCAAAGGAAAACAGCAAAACAAGATCGATGAAGAACTTGCAAAAAATGCCCGAGAAAACCGGACAGCTCTGAAATACTTCGGTATTGCTGAAGAAGATTTTCCGGAAGCTGTCGTAGGCGACACAGTCGCCATTTTTGAAGACCATCTGGAATCATTTCTCGTAGCCAACTGGCCTGAGTGGCTAGCTGCTTGCAGTGAAATCGAGATTGCCACAGGTATTAGTCTCTCGAAGAACCAACTCGCATACCGCACGGCGACACTCAAATCCGCAGGGGCGGTGCCAGAGATGCTCCAGCAAATTTTGGCCAAGGTAGAAGGAAAATGACTATGCATGAAATCATCTGCCCCCATTGCGGCAAGGCTTTCAAGATTGATGAAGCTGGTTACTCAGACATTCTGAAACAGGTTCGCGATGCTGACTTTGAGAAGCAGTTACATGAACGCCTTGAGCTGGCCGAAAGGGACAAGCAAAATGCGGTCGAGCTGGCTCAAGCCAAGGTTACCAGCGAATTGCAGAAGGCTGCTTCTGAAAAAGATGCCGAAATCCAGGCATTAAAGGCTAGGCTGGATGCAGGAGAGGTGGCGCAAAAGCTTGCTGTCAGTGAGGCGCTGAGCGCGGTAGAAAAAGATCGCGATGCACTGAGGAACGCGCTGGAAAAAGCAAAGCAAGAGATTGAAACTAAAGCTCAACTGGCCGAGGCGAAGCGATTAAGTGAGCTACAGCAAGCCGAGGCCACCAAGGATGCGGAGATTCAGCGTCTGCAGGCCAAGCTTGCAGCGGGCGAAGTTACACAAAAGCTCGCGCTCACCGAAGCGGTCAGCGTGGTGACGAAGGAGCGTGACGAACTCAAGAACGGACTAGAGCGAGCAGCATTGGAAAAGCAACTTGCCGAGACTGCACTCAAAGATAAATACGAAACACAGCTTAAAGATCGCGATGGTGAGATTGTACGTCTGCGGGACATGAAGGCACGGCTGTCGACCAAGATGATTGGGGAAACCCTGGAGCAGCATTGCGAGATTGAGTTTAACCGTCTCCGAGCCACCGCATTCCCAATGGCCTACTTCGAAAAAGACAACGACGTTCGCACCGGCAGCAAGGGCGACTACATCTTCCGGGACATGGATGATGCAGGCACCGAGATCGTCTCGATCATGTTCGAGATGAAGAACGAAGGCGACGAAACAGCAACCAAGAAGAAAAACGAAGACTTCTTCAAGGAGCTCGACAAGGACCGCACCGAAAAAGGTTGCGAATACGCCGTGCTGGTTTCCCTGCTGGAGCCAGACAGTGAACTTTACAACGCTGGGATCGTTGATGTGTTTCACCGCTACCCGAAGATGTATGTCGTTCGGCCTCAGTTCTTCATCCCCATCATCACGCTACTACGCAATGCAGCGATGAAGTCACTTCAATACAAGTCCGAGCTGGCGCTGGTGAAGGCGCAGAACATCGACATCACCCAATTTGAAACCCAGCTCGATGACTTCAAGACCGCATTCGGTCGCAACTGGCGTTTGGCTTCAGATGGGTTTGAAGAAGCGGTCAAGCGCATCGACGAAGCCATCAAGGACCTTGAAAAGACCAAAGAAGCCCTGCACAAGTCCGCCAACAATCTTCGGCTTGCCAACGATAAAGCCGAAGACCTGACGGTCAAGCGACTCACGCGCGGCAACCCAACGATGGCTGCCAAATTTGCCGAGCTCAAACACCAAAACAATTCTGACGCCGAATAAAACCAGCCCAGAAAGAATTAGGACGCCGCGCAACAGTGCGACGTCCAGAGGAAAAGAACATGGAAAAGCTAAAAATGCATTCACCAAATCTCACGCAGGACAACATCGCCCGCATTCGCGATCTGTTTCCAGGCTGCATCACCGAAGCCAAGGGCGAAGACGGCAGTGTGAAACTGGCGGTGGATTTTGACCAACTGCGGCAGGAGCTTGCTGAGTCGATTGTGGAAGGACCGCAAGAACGCTACCACCTGAACTGGCCCGGTAAGCGCGAAGCCTTGCTCGCGGC
>NZ_CABTJS010000152.1:0-18107 GCF_902485085.1 uncultured Kluyvera sp. | reverse complement strand
CGCACCACGCCTTCTATCATTGCTTATACCCAGGATGGTGAAACTCTGGTTGGTCAGCCGGCTAAACGTCAGGCAGTGACAAACCCGCAAAACACCCTGTTTGCGATTAAACGCCTGATCGGCCGCCGCTTCCAGGACGAAGAAGTTCAGCGTGACGTTTCTATCATGCCTTACAAAATTGTTGCCGCAGACAATGGCGACGCATGGCTTGATGTGAAAGGCACCAAAACTGCACCACCGCAGATCTCTGCTGAAGTGCTGAAGAAAATGAAGAAAACCGCTGAAGATTACCTGGGTGAGCCGGTAACTGAAGCTGTTATCACCGTACCTGCATACTTCAACGATGCTCAGCGTCAGGCTACTAAAGATGCTGGCCGTATCGCAGGTCTGGAAGTCAAACGTATCATCAACGAACCAACCGCCGCTGCACTGGCTTACGGTCTGGATAAAGAAGTCGGCAACCGTACTATCGCGGTATACGACCTCGGTGGTGGTACCTTCGATATTTCCGTTATCGAAATCGACGAAGTTGATGGCGAAAAAACCTTTGAAGTTCTGGCAACCAACGGTGATACCCACCTGGGTGGTGAAGACTTCGATACTCGTCTCATCAACTACCTCGTTGACGAGTTTAAGAAAGATCAGGGCATCGACCTGCGTAACGACCCGCTGGCGATGCAGCGCCTGAAAGAAGCCGCTGAGAAAGCGAAGATTGAACTGTCTTCCGCTCAGCAGACCGACGTGAACCTGCCGTACATCACCGCAGACGCGACCGGTCCTAAACACATGAACATCAAAGTGACCCGTGCGAAACTGGAAAGCCTGGTAGAAGACCTGGTTAACCGTTCCATCGAGCCGCTGAAAGTTGCGCTGCAGGATGCTGGCCTGTCCGTATCCGATATCCAGGACGTTATCCTGGTCGGTGGTCAGACTCGTATGCCAATGGTGCAGAAGAAAGTTGCTGAGTTCTTCGGTAAAGAACCGCGTAAAGACGTTAACCCGGACGAAGCTGTTGCTATCGGTGCAGCGGTTCAGGGCGGCGTTCTGACCGGTGAAGTAAAAGACGTGCTGCTGCTGGACGTTACCCCGCTGTCTCTGGGTATCGAAACCATGGGCGGTGTGATGACTGCGCTCATCAACAAAAACACCACCATCCCAACTAAGCACAGCCAGGTGTTCTCTACCGCTGAAGACAACCAGTCTGCGGTAACCATCCACGTGATTCAGGGTGAGCGTAAACGTGCATCCGATAACAAATCACTGGGTCAGTTCAACCTGGACGGTATCAGCCCAGCACCGCGCGGCATGCCGCAGATCGAAGTCACCTTCGATATCGATGCTGATGGTATCCTGCACGTTTCCGCGAAAGACAAAAACAGCGGTAAAGAGCAGAAGATCACCATTAAGGCTTCTTCCGGTCTGAATGAAGAAGAAATTCAGAAAATGGTTCGTGAAGCCGAAGCTAACGCCGAAGCTGACCGTAAGTTTGAAGAGCTGGTTCAGACCCGTAACCAGGGCGACCATCTGCTGCACAGCACCCGTAAGCAGGTTGAAGAAGCAGGCGAACAGCTGCCAGCTGACGACAAAACTGCCATCGAGTCTGCGCTGACCGCACTGGAAGCGTCTCTGAAAGGCGAAGACAAAGCGGACATCGAAGCTAAAATGCAGGCGCTGGCGCAGGTTTCCCAGAAACTGATGGAAATCGCTCAGCAGCAGCACGCACAGCAGCAGGCGGGTGCCGCAGGCGCTGACGCTTCCGCGAACAATGCGAAAGACGACGACGTTGTTGACGCTGAGTTCGAAGAAGTGAAAGACAAAAAATAATCGCCCTGATGCAGGGTAATTAATCAGCACGGGCGAAGAGGGTTTCCTCTCCGCCCGTGCTCGCATGTTAAGGGGCTGAAAAAAACCAATGGCAAAGCAAGACTATTACGAGATTTTGGGCGTTTCCAAAACAGCGGAAGAGCGTGAAATCAAAAAGGCGTACAAGCGCCTGGCCATGAAATTCCACCCGGACCGCAACCAGGGTGATAAAGAGGCCGAAGCCAAGTTTAAAGAGATCAAAGAAGCGTACGAAGTCCTGACCGACGCGCAGAAACGTGCGGCCTACGATCAGTACGGTCATGCAGCCTTTGAACAGGGCGGCATGGGCGGCGGTGCCGGTGGTTTTGGCGGCGGCGCGGACTTCAGCGATATCTTTGGTGACGTATTCGGCGATATTTTTGGCGGCGGTCGCGGTCGTCAGCGCGCGTCCCGTGGCGCAGACCTGCGCTACAACATGGATCTGACGCTGGAAGAAGCGGTTCGTGGTGTGACCAAAGAGATCCGCATCCCGACGCTGGAAGAGTGCGACATCTGCCACGGCAGCGGCGCCAAAGCGGGCTCACAGCCACAAACCTGTCCAACCTGTCACGGCTCCGGTCAGGTGCAGATGCGTCAGGGCTTCTTCGCCGTACAGCAGACCTGTCCACACTGTCAGGGCCGCGGTACGCTGATTAAAGATCCGTGCAATAAATGTCACGGCCACGGCCGCGTCGAGAAGACCAAAACCCTGTCCGTTAAAATTCCGGCAGGCGTGGATACCGGCGATCGCATTCGTCTGACCGGCGAAGGCGAAGCGGGCGAGCACGGTGCACCGGCAGGCGACCTGTACGTACAGGTCCAGGTGAAGCAGCACGCCATCTTTGAGCGTGAAGGCAATAACCTGTACTGCGAAGTGCCGATCAACTTCTCTATGGCTGCTCTGGGCGGCGAGATTGAAGTACCGACGCTTGACGGTCGCGTGAAGCTGAAAATTCCAGGCGAAACGCAAACCGGTAAACTGTTCCGCATGCGTGGCAAGGGCGTGAAATCCGTTCGCGGTGGCGTGCAGGGTGACCTGCTTTGTCGCGTGGTGGTTGAAACCCCGGTCGGCCTGAATGAGAAGCAGAAACAGTTGCTGAAAGATCTGCAGGAAAGCTTCGGCGGTCCAACCGGCGAGAACAACAGCCCGCGTTCGAAAAGCTTTTTCGACGGCGTGAAGAAATTCTTTGATGATTTGACCCGCTGATTTGAAACACAAAAAAAGCCCGGAATTTATTCCGGGCTTTTTTTTATCTTATCTATTTAAAAACTTCTCTTAAATATCAACGAATAAAGAAAGACTTCTTGTGGGGAATCAGAGTTTTTCTGCATTAAAATTTCTTTAAAACATCATGATTATAAATTATTGATATTAATTTATATTAATTTATTTTGATTGTTTCGCTTATGAAGTAATAATTCCATTTGTGATACTGTAGAAGTTTTAATGGATCTGGAGTTATTTCTTTGAAGAGTGAGTTCGATTATAATTTAATTAAGGTGCTGGATGCAGTTATTTCCGCCGGAAATGTCACGAAAGCATCCCAGCGATTGGCTGTAACGCCTGCGGCTGTCTCGATTGCATTGAACCGATTACAGGGTTTTTACCACGAAGCTCTTTTTGTCAGAGGCCGAAGTGGTCTCATTCCAACAGTAAAAGCGCTCGAAGTTCATAGCTACTTCTGCCAAGCGATTGATCTCATTAAAGTCGCATTAAAACCGGAAGGAAAAGATTCGGAGAAAAGTAAAATCACCCTGTTGGGCGGTGATATTACTGAAAACTACTATTTATCACAGGTTTACGACGATAAATTTTTCGAGCGTTATTCTTTTCATCATTTCTCTATGCGTAACCGGGATAAAGATGAGATGAGAAAATTGTTAATCACGGAGGAGTGCGATATAGCCATCAGCCGTAATTATAACAATGATAATGATTTTGAATGCAGACCCATTGATAGCTTCAAACACTTTTGCATGATTTGTGGTAAGGATAATATGTTAAGCGAACTATCACAGCTATCACTCCATCATTTTTTATCATCACAACATGCCATTTTTAAAGCTAATGATTGTCCGATTGTGACCATACAAGATGAAAACCTCTATGATAGTAATATCGATGTTAAAGAACGAAGAGATATTGGCTACAAAAGTGATTCAATTACAGGGATCATGAGTATTGTAGAACGCACACAATTAATTGCATTGGTTCCCTTGAAACTTGCTATTTTCTTTAAAAATCAACGTAAATATAATATCAATATCCTGCAGTTGCCACGTGAAATTAAAATAAAACAAATGAATGTATACGCTTCCTGGTATAAAAGGAATGCTAAGAGCCAGCATATTGAAGACATTGTTGACATGCTTCATACTTTATCTTCATTTCGTCATTAACTTCATTAATAAGATATTTTTTTATTACCTATATTTAGTGATTCTTTGTGACTCTTTTCTTCGCTCTGAAAGGTTTAGATTTGTAGTTCCATTATATCCAAAAGGAATCATAAATGTTATTACCTGCTCAATTAGAAACGCCAAGGGCGATCCTCCTCGAAGTAGAAGTTATTGCAATGGTCATCGCGGTCGGAGCATGGGGGGGGGTTGTGAGTTTTTTGTTAAAGTCAGAGGGGTTCAAAGCCGGTAGCTTTCATGGCCGCTTAATGAGATGTATCAACCAGATTATTATCTCATGCTTCACTAGTTTTATTTTAAGTGTGGTAGCGGTTGAAAAGGGGCTAAGTTTTAACATGATATTGCTTTTTGCAGGAGTGGGAGGTGTATTTTCTATTCCCATTATTAAAATATTAGGTGCGCGAGTTAAGCGCATTGTATCTGGCAAAGAGTAAGCATGCATAGAAAAATTACAACATAGATCTTATCGGGGGCTAATTACCGATAATCAACAATGGAGTGATAAACAGATGGGACATTGTAAAGATTACATTGTCCCATTATTCAGCTTATACGACACGGTTTTTTAGCCAGCCGTAGATAAACTGCTCGTTCTGTTGTCTTTCTTCGGTGATAGTCAAATAATAAGCCCCTTGGCTGCAATTTAACGCTCTGAGTAAGACCTCCTCACCTTCGCTTCCTCGCGTTGTCAGAAAACGTTCCAGTGCGGTTAGCGTTCTTGAACCGATAAGGCCGTCGGTGCTTAAATCATGATACAGATTTTGTTCTTTGTTGAAGACGTTTAGCCAGCGCTGTAGCCAGATACCGGGGTATTTTGGGCCGACATTGACCGCGGCATCACAGAGTTCAAATGATAAAGGCCAGGACAGCTGTGAGATGTCTTCGAACCCAGGTTTAACCCAGTAAATATTCTCCAGTATCGCATATGCCTCTTCGCGGGTTAATGCTTTCATTTCTCCCTGATAACCATTTGCTCTTGCTGTGGCTTTGGTTATTCCCCAGTTGGTTTCACCACCACGATCGGCGGGGTTGTTGGAATAACCACCTTCTATTGAAAGAATACCATCGATAACTGGATTCATTATACCCTCCTTGATAATGATTTATTAAAACTATTGGCGTTTAAATAGTGAGATAAAACGTTGTTTGAGTTTGGATGGATTAAAAAGAGAATGGGGAACTGGTTGGTTGGTATCTGTTGACTCAATGGGAATCAAATCATTTACCTGAATTCCCTGGCGGGGGATAGTAATGAGGAGGTCATGGATCCCGAGTGATTTTAAATCCTTGCGAATCAAATAAAGTATTTGCGTTAAATTTGCATCATTCACATAGTTCCCTCTACTTCCCCAGAGTGCGGTAGTGAGTTCCTGGCGTTCGATGACTTCATTTTCTGCATGCTCGATGATGAAACTGAGGCATCTTGCTCTCATCGCCGTCATACGGACTACCATCGAATTAGTGATATTCCGTAGTTCATATTTACGCTCATTAAATATGCAGTCATGGTTTATGATATACGTTTTCATTGTTCCCTCTTTGAATGATGTTGTTCTTGATTCCTTGTTTATCCGAATACTAGTTACGAGAACTAGCTGAATCCATATTGTAAAAATCAATAACTCCATTTTATGTTTGATTTTCAAATGTGCATCACAGCTTTGATTTGTTTTTAAGTGAGATTTAAAAACCTATTAAATACCATTAAACACTTTAGGGTTGCATTTGTATTGCTGATAAAGTGAACGGGGTGTTGCGGTATAATATTAATTTAATTAATTGTTATCGTTGCTATGTATAAATTAAAAGTCATCGTCATTGATGATGTTTTGTGATTAGCCTTATTCAATCAGCTAATGAATTATTCACCCGGTAGGATGGCCTACGAAAACACAATCATCTAAATTATAGGAACATATTATGACGACTAGTAAATTAATTAAGGGTGACACCCTGACTGAAACCAGTAATGCAGCTGACGGTTTTATTCCTGCAACTGAAGTGAGTAAATACAGCTACACTTCTGCTCGCGTCGCTAATTCGGTATATAACGTTTATAAAGCAAACGCGAATAAGCCAAAAGTATTCGGCTACTACACCGACTGGTCTCAATATGATGACCGCCTGCAAGGTGGTGATATTGCTGATGACCGTGGACGTGGCTACGATCTGGCTAATGTCGATCCACTGGCTTATGACAAAATTATCTTTGGTTTCATTGGTATTGTGGGTGACAAGGGCGAGAAGCAATCCACCATTGAAAAAGCGGCAGCTCTCACCGGCAAAACGACTAACGAACCCACCTTCCTCGACCCATGGGGTGACTTCCAGTCTTATGTTAACTGTAATCAGGAGACCAGTGCCTGGGACCTCGATCCAATGACGGTGACGCAACAGACTACTCACGGCATGCTGGGCGGTCTACGTGACCTGCAGGCAAAAGCGAAGCAGCTGGGTCATACTCTGGCGCTTTCAATGAGTATCGGCGGCTGGACAATGAGTAACGGCTTCCATGAAATGGCAAAAACTGAAGCAGCACGCAAAGTATTCGCGGCAGGTGTGGTGAAATTATTCAAACAGTTCCCAATGTTTAGCGAAGTGGACATTGACTGGGAATACCCGAATGCTGTCGGTAACAATAACCCTTACGGCCCAGAAGACGGCGCGAACTATGCTCTGGTCATCAAAGAGCTGAAAACTCAGCTGGATGCTGCTGGTCGTAGCGATGTTAAAATCTCTATCGCTAGCTCTGCTGTCGTAGAAACTCTGGGTTACTCTAACGTTAACGCGCTGATGGATGCGGGTCTCTACGGCATCAACGTCATGACCTATGACTTCTTCGGTACACCATGGGCGGAAACTCTGACGCATCATACTAACCTGTCCCCACTGTCTGCGGGTGGCTGGAGTATTGAAGTTATTGTTGATTATCTGATTGCTGAAGGTTTCCCTGCCGATCGCATCAACATCGGTTATGCAGGTTACACCCGTAATGGTCGTAACGCCGAAATTGAAAGCTTCTCCCCGCTGAAAGGTTCTTACAGCGCAGGTGAGGGGACCACTACCGGTACCTTCGAATCTGGCTGCACCGAATGGTATGACACCATTTATAACTACCTGGATCTGGAAAACCAGAAAGGTCGTAATGGCTTCAATGTGTATACCGACCAGGTTGCAAATGCAGACTACCTCTACAACCCGCAATCTAAACTGTTCATGTCGCTTGATACACCACGAAGCGTAAAAGTGAAAGCGGAGTACGCGGCTAAGCTCGGCCTGGGTGGGATGTTCACCTGGACTATCGACCAGGATAACGGCGTGCTGGTCAACGCGGCGCGTGAAGGCCTAGGTTATGAAATGAGCAAGGAAGTGGTTGATATGGAACCGTTCTACTTCGAAGGCATCAATATTGAACCTGTTGATGAAGACAAGGATGACGGTGAAAAGGCCAACCATGCGCCTAAAGCGACTATTGAACTGCGCGTTGTCGGCGGTTCCCGCGTTCAGCTTTCTGGCGAAGGCTCTAGTGATGAAGATGACGATGCTCTGAGCTTTAGCTGGGGCGTACCAACCGCTATCGACGTTGCTGATAAAACTGCTTCGGTTATCGAGTTCGTGGTACCGGTTGTTGAAGCCGCTACCGAACTTCAGTTCACACTGTTTGTCCGTGATGCTCAAGGCGAACCTTCAACCCAGCAGCGTTTTGTTCTGATTGTGGTGCCAGCGGCAAGCGCAGTTGAACCGACTCCGGCTGATGATGAAGAAGAGGTCACTCCGACTCCAGTACCTTCTGATGACTCTGAATCTACTCCGGATGATTCCGCTTCTGTTTACCCACAATGGGATGCGGCTACGGTATACGGCGTCAACTGGGGCGAGTTCGAGATCGTAAGCTGGAAAGGTCACAACTACCAGGTCAACTGGTGGTGTGAAGGTATGCAGCCAGACCTGAACTGCAGCCAGGGCCAGGCATGGACTGACCTCGGCGCATACTGAGTGATTGGTTGTTCTTGAAAGAAGCCCCGGAAAATCCGGGGCATTTCCATTGTGACGCGGAATGTCTTTCTGGGGAGGGCGCTTACCGACCCTGGCAATAATCTAGTTAGATCGGAAAATACGAATTATATTTACTAAATAATCTAATTTTAACGAGCATTTGTGAAGGGTATGATTGTCTCTATCAAGTAGTTAACTGAATGAGAGAATAAATAGATGAAACATCTGCATCGTTTTTTCAGCAATGATGCCTCTGGTGGCATCATTCTGATTATTGCTGCCGTTCTGGCCATGCTGATGGCCAATATGGGCGCAACCAGCGGCCTGTATCATGCCTTCCTGGAAACGCCGGTGCAGCTGCGCGTGGGCGCATTAGAAATTAACAAGAACATGCTGCTGTGGATTAACGATGCCCTGATGGCGGTGTTTTTCCTGCTGATTGGCCTTGAGGTTAAACGTGAGATGATGCAAGGCTCGCTGGCTACGCGTCGTCAGGCTATTTTCCCGGTAATTGCAGCACTGGGCGGCATGGTCGTGCCAGCGCTGGTTTACCTGGCGTTTAACGCTCAGGATCCGATTGCGAGCAGCGGCTGGGCGATTCCTGCGGCGACCGACATCGCCTTTGCACTTGGCGTGCTGGCGCTGCTGGGCAGCCGCGTACCGGCCTCACTCAAGATCTTCCTGATGGCGTTGGCCATCATCGACGATTTGGGTGCCATCGTGATTATCGCGCTGTTCTACACTCATGATTTGTCACTGCTGTCGCTGGCCATCGCTGCGGCCGCCATTGCGGTGTTGGCGTTGCTGAACGTCAGCGGCGTACGTCGGACCGGTATCTATATTCTGGTGGGTGTGATCCTGTGGACGGCGGTGCTGAAGTCCGGCGTTCATGCCACCCTGGCTGGGGTGATTGTCGGCTTCTTTATCCCGCTGCGCGAGCAGAACGGTAAGTCGCCAGCGAAACAACTTGAGCATGTGCTGCATCCGTGGGTGGCCTTTATGATCCTGCCGCTGTTTGCCTTTGCCAATGCCGGCGTTTCCCTTCAGGGCGTCACGCTTGACGGGCTGACCTCGCTGCTGCCGCTGGGTATCATCGCGGGTCTGTTTCTCGGTAAGCCGCTCGGCATCAGCTTGTTCTGCTGGCTGGCGCTGAAGCTCAAGTTGGCAAAACTGCCGGAAGGGGCAAACTTCTCGCAGATTATGGCCGTCGGCCTGCTGTGCGGGATTGGCTTCACCATGTCTATTTTTATCGCTAGCCTTGCCTTCGGCAGCGTCGACCCGTCGCTGATTAACTGGGCGAAGCTCGGCATCCTGATTGGCTCAGTGATGTCGGCGGTGGTGGGATACAGTTTATTACGTGCGCATTTGAAGCCGCAGATGGCCTAAGCGCAAGATGAGAATTAAAGGAGAGGAGTGCACAGGGCATGTCGCATATTAATTACAATCACCTTTACTACTTCTGGCATGTCTATAAGGAAGGCTCGGTCGTGGGGGCGGCAGAGGCGCTGTTCCTGACACCGCAAACCATCACCGGGCAAATCAAGGCGCTGGAAGAACGGTTACAGGGCAAACTGTTTAAACGTAAAGGGCGCGGTATTGAACCGAGCGAGTTGGGTGAGCTGGTCTTCCGCTATGCCGACAAAATGTTCACCCTAAGCCAGGAGATGCTGGATATCGTGAACTACCGCAAAGAGTCGAACCTGCTGTTTGATGTTGGCGTGGCAGATGCGCTATCCAAACAGCTGGTTAGCAGCGTGCTGGATGCCGCCGTGGTGGAAGATGAGCCAATCCATCTGCGCTGTTTTGAGTCAACGCACGAAATGCTGCTTGAGCAGCTCAGCCAGCATAAGTTGGATATGATTATCTCCGACTGCCCGATCGATTCTACCCAGCAGGAGGGGTTGTTTTCGGTGCGAATTGGCGAATGCTGCGTGAGTTTTTGGTGTACTCAGCCATTGCCGGAGAAACCCTTTCCTGCCTGCCTGGAAGAACGTCGATTACTAATCCCAGGGCGTCGCTCGATGCTCGGGCGTAAGCTGCTGAACTGGATCAACTCACAAGGATTGAACGTTGAAATCCTTGGTGAGTTTGATGATGCCGCATTGATGAAAGCGTTTGGGGCAACACATAACGCTATTTTTGTTGCCCCTACTCTGTATTCACATCATTTCTATGCCGATGATTCTATCGTTGAAATTGGACGTGTAGAGAATGTGATGGAGGAATATCACGCCATATTCGCGGAAAGAATGATCCAGCATCCGGCGGTGCAGCGTATTTGCAAGAAAGATTATACAGAGTTATTTTCAAATCCTATCCGGTAAGATAAAAAAAGCTAAAATTGACATCATTATTTCTCAGTGAGAATTAATGATGTCAATTTAGAGTAATGTGATTTCTGATTTTCCTTTGCAGTGGTTAACGTGAAATGGTTCTAATCACTAACTCATTGTAAGGGAACATTATGGCACAGAGCTATTATTCACAGGCGGGTAACTTTACCAGCAGCCTGCAAGCAGAAGTTGACGTTCGTACAGGGTTGTATAAATGTAATTTCCCCATTCTGAATGTTACCGGAAACCACGGTATTGGTCCGGTTCAGAATATTACGTTAAGCTATTCTCCTTTAGATACGCTCAATCGCGGATTTGGCCAGGGGTGGGGGTTAGGGCTTAGTTATTACGATAAAAGTAACAGTTTGCTAGTTACCGCGAATGGCGACCAGTATAAGGTTGTTGAAAATACGACGTCGGTAATGATTCAGCAAAACAAGCTTGAAAACATTAAATTTGAGAAATTCACCGATCACTACAAATTAATTTATAAAAGTGGGGTAGTGGAAATCCTAAGCTCACCGACTAGCGTGAATAACGTTAAGGTTCCGGTGACGATTTACTCCCCATTAGGGCGAGCATTACAGCTTCAGTGGGATTTAAGCGGCGAATTCCCACGGGTGCTGAGCATTCGGGATGAAGAAAATACGCTGCTCAACATTAGCTACAGCGGTTTTACTACTATCACCGTATGGCCTTCTTCTATTGAAGAAAAGGTCATTCACGTTATGCAAAGCAACCAGCAGCTGACCTCATTCAGTATTATCCAGGATAGCGACAGCCCGGTTTGGAAACTTGAATATCATACCGTCGGCGGCAACAATCTGCTTCACGGCATCACCACGCCTTCCGGCATGTCGGAATCCGTCACCTACGTTGCTAATCAGATTAAATTCCCCAGCGCCGCAGGACAAACCTCGCTTCCGCGCGTAACCATACATACGCGATTCCCCGGTGCTCAACAGCCCGCTATTCGCCGTACCTATCAGTATTCTACCAATAACTACTTAGGCTATGGGTTATCCGCACCGTGGTCCAATAGTTCAGATTATCTCTACAATAATACGACAAATTACCTTTACTGGAGTGAAGAGCGCCTGACCGACGGTGAAGAGTTGATCGTTACCCGCAGGACGTTTGATAATTTCCACCTGCTACGTGAAGAAAAAACGACTCAGAATGATTGCCAAAAACTGACTACCGCAGACTACTACGCGATTTCTGGCGCCACTTATGATAACCAGCCAGATAACTTTTTGTGCCAGAAAAGTAAGGTTGTTACCTATAGCAATACCGTAACGAATGAAGCACGCTCGGAAACGACCACCTATGAGTATAGCCTTGATGGCAACCTTTTAAGCCAGATTGAACCAGATGGCAAAACGACGACGTGGGAATATTTCCCTGCTATTGGTGGGGCTGAATGTCCTGCGGATCCACACGGCTTTTGTCGTTATATCAAATCCGAAACGGTGACGCCGGCAGAGACCGAGTTTGATACGCCGGTCAAGGCTAAACATTACACCTATATCAGTATCCCGACTGCATCGGCGGCCCAGGAAGTGTTGGCTCACGCCGTGGTACAAAATACTGTGCTCTCTACTGCTGATAAAAAAGTACTGTTACAGGTGTCTCAGGAGTATTTAGCTGACAGCGGCTCTCCTTATTATGGACAGGTGATCCGCAGCATCATCAGTAAGGCCGGTGTTGAAGGTGGCGAGCTGGATTATGTGTCAGCGGAAGAAACAACATGGGGAACTGACGGTATCTACGCTACCCGGAAGGTAACCTACAAGCCTTTTGATTATGACTATGATGGTACAAATCATACTTCAATGACCGTCAAATATTATCCTCTGTCGCTTAAAGAGTATATTGTCACCGATACGGAAGGAAATACCACTGAATATTATTATGACGTACAGGATCGCCTGACGAAAAGTATCAAAAATAGACTTTCGATCTACGAGACAAATCTTGATTATACTTATCAGATGGAAGAGGTTGAGCCTGAATCAGGTGTTTTTGTTCCGGTAATGACTATTCAGGATGAAAAGGGAAATATCTCTAAAAATATCTATGATGGTTTGGGTAATATTATCCGTCAGGACAAGCTGATTAATGATGTCTGGACCGTTATTCTTGAGCGGAAATATGATTCTTTTGGCCGTGAATATTATAATGAACGTCGTGATCGATTGAATGATGTTGATGCACTGGTTTCACAAAATATGGTGTTCAACGACTGGGGTATGGTCAAATCTATTCAATATAATGACGGTCACTTTGAATATAATGACTATGACCCGATCACCATGCAGTCAACGCTTTGGCAGGAATCTGACACCGAGGCAACGGCCAGTACCGTCACGCAGTATGACGTTAACGGTGTTGTCACTTCGCAGTGGAAAATTAATTCGCTGGGTCAAAATATCGGCGTTAAAAACTATCACTATGATGGTTTAGCGCAGCTGAGAAGCATTGTCGATGATGCCGGCGTATTTCTTACCTATGACTATGACAGCTATGGCCGCGTTACCCACACTACCCTTGCCGACGGTACCACCGTTCGTAAAGTTTATGCTGGGCATACTAATGAAAAATTGATTACGCATATTTATGCCGACGATCGCCTGTTAGGAGAACAAACATTTGATGGTCTTGGCCGTCTGAAAACATCGACGGTGGCAAACCGTACCCAGCAGTTTGCATACGAACTCGATAAATCCTGCCCATACTGGACGCTGACACAGGATGGCCAGGAACTCCAGTATGAATACATTACCGAGCTGGGTAATGTGGTCAGAAGCGTGAAAGATAAAGACTCGCTGATTCTTCAGGAAATGACCTATGATCCGGTCAGCGGCGACCTGCTTACCGGGGTGAATGCGGAAGGCATTAAATTCGTTAACACCTATAATAATGACTCAACGCTGGCGACGGAAACCTTTACCGATAATGGTCGAACAGTTTCCACCAACTATACATTCTCAGGGAATGGTATTCTGCTGGATTATGTTGGCGTTGATAACAATAACCGTCATTCAGCGTTTAACGCACTTGGACAGTGTCTGAGTATTACCGAAGGTAATATTAAGCTCGATAATGAGTTTGATACACTAGGCCGTATCAAAAAGATTACCACCACCGACAGCCAGTTCTCCTCTGTTTCTACGATGGAAATTCATTACGATGAATTCTCTCGTGAATGGATGCGAAGCTTTAGCTGCGGCGGACAAAATCGCAGCGTTGAACAGCTTTATTACCCTGACGACAGCCTGAAAACGCGTATCACCCGTAAGGGCGAAACGGTGCTGCTCCGGGAAGAGTATGCCTATACCAGCCGTAATCAGCTTTATACCTATTCGGCAACGGGTGAGCAATTACCGGTCGATAAATTTGGCAATAAGATTACCAACCAGGTCTATACCTATGACGGTTTAGGGAATATTAAAGATATTACCACCACCTTTGCTGATGGCGAAAACTTTACCGAATATCATTATGACCTTAATGACCCGTGCCAGCTTAAACGTGTTGCTAATAGCCATGATGCGTATCCGAAAGAAACGTTGCTGGAATATGATTTAGCCGGTCGCCTGACCACCAATGAAGTGGGCAACACGTTAACGTATGATGCTTTAGGACGTCTGCAGCAGATTTTGAGCGGTGTGAAAATTATTGCCACGTACCATTATGATGCCATGGATCGTATGGTACGCCAGCTCGCACAGGATGGTGGCAATACCCAACTGTATTATCGTGAAGGTAGCGTTGTTTCTCAGTATAACGAGGATAATGCCGTTAGCACCGAATTTGTCAAAGTGGCCAATACGATGCTTGCCAGAAAAGACAATACAAATTCTCAGCTTTATCTGAGCGATTTTAAAGGTACGCCACTAAGTCAGGTTGATTCGCAAAGCAAGTCGATTGCGGATACCGGTTTTACCGCCTTTGGCGCGAGCGCTAATAATACGTTACCAGCGTGGAGCCCGGCATTTAATGGCCAGGTCAGGGACCCTGTCACCGGATACTATCATTTAGGCAGCGGCTATCGTGCCTACAACCCGGAATTAATGCGCTTTAATACGCCGGACAGTTGGTCACCGTTTGGCGAAGGTGGGATCAACCCTTATGCCTATTGCCGTAACGATCCGATTAACTTTATCGACCCAACGGGTCATATCAGCTGGCAGGCGGGCGTTAGCATTGGCTTTAGTATCTTAAGCCTGCTTCTCACCATATTTACCGCAGGGGCGTCAATTATTGTTGAGGGCGGGATTATGGCGGCAATCGCTTCAGCCCGAGCGGCAAGTCTAATACTCGGCGCTGTAAGCGTAGTGGGAGATGTAGCGTCCATTACCTCTAAAGCGCTTGAAGAAACGAATCCTGATGTGGCGAACGCGTTTTCATGGGTGTCCAAAACCTGTTCTGTTATTAGTTTTGGTAGCGTCGTGCCAAAAGTGCCTGGCTATATTAAACAAGCACCTGAAACGGTTCTTGATACATGGTCTAAGGTTCGCGGGAGAACCGGGTCCTATTCGGTAACAAAGATTCATGATGCCCGGAGTCTGATGGTCAGAACCGCCGATCGCTATATGAAAGTGACGGATTCAACCGCCTTCAGTATTGGCTATCATGCGTTAACTGGCGGCACCAAAACCGGTATCAAAATTTATGATTACGTCAGTCAGAAGAAAGAGGATACGACATCAGGGCAGGCCGGTACTGATACGCCGACCACGGATATCACCAATAATACGCTGACCAGTACCAGCGATCTGAAATCATCTACCGTTGAAAACTTTTACGCATCCAGTAATGGGATGCAGGCGGGTGAAGATTCTGGTTTGGGGGCGTTGTATTCCGCCAAAAAAAATACCCTGACGGATTCACTGACACCGCTGAACACTCAGTTAAAAAATACTGGGGTCAGACTGGTTAATGAAAATAGCCTGATGCCGTGGGCTTCAACAGTATCCACTAAGATTTAAATCATAATACTAAGGCTAATGATATTAGTCATTAGCCTTTAATATTAATGGAGGTTTATATTATTGATATTAAATTATTCTTTAGTTAGTGGAGGTAAGCATTTTCCACATTCTTATAAATGATTTCGCAAACTAAATATTAAGGAACCATAGCAATGAAAAAATTTGAATATGTTAGTTATGTTGATGTTAACCTGCCTACTGGAAAAGGCCAGTCAACAGTATATGCAAATAGCTGGGATGATGAGCGTGTCGGTGATGCAGCGCAGGTTACTATTATTTTCGTGGTAACAAATAGAAACTATGAGCAAGTTATTTTAACTGAAAAAGAAATTAAAGAGTGTGTTTTTCTTGGCGATTATCACACGGGGGAAATTTTCCAACCGACTACTGCCGTGTATTGGGATCGGTGGGCAGTAGATGTTGATTCGGTGGTTGTTAATACTCAGGCGGCTGTAAACGCTGGTGTAGTTTATCAATCTATTACCTATAATCTTCGTTCTAGAGGCTATCATACAATTTCACATACCTGCGCTGCCGTGCTTACACCAGATGGTGGTGAGTCTATCGTGACAAGCTGTAAAGGCACCCAGTTTGATAGTGGCGTCACGGTAACGCCGCTGCCAGCTATATGGTATGACTATTCTGATCTTGATTATACCCGCGTTGATACACAGAATAAGACCGTTGGGAATTATGTGGTCGATCAAGATAATTATTATGTTTCCATTCCTAATGGTACGATTTCTGACAGCTCTTCATCATCCGGGAATGCGGATATATTTGTTAAAGCTAAAGCGGATGTAAACCCACCAATCTATCAAATTGTTTTTAAAGTGGGAGCGGAAGGGACATATAATTTAAAACTGGATAATGGAGATATTATCCCTCTTCCTTACAATCAACGTTATGGTCAACTATGCCTTACTCGAGTATCTATTGAGAATTGTACAGTCAGCAGTCCATTCTCAGATGAAATTAAAGTGACGGCTTATGACCCATATCAGAATGTGGCGTATTTAGCGTTTTCACCAAAAGATAATAACAACACTATTTCTATGTCTAATGCTTAATTAAGGGATTTATCATGGCTGCTTATTTTTCATATCTTTCCTACTTGAATGTGTCACTTCGTTCCAACTCTGACGTAGGCCTGATTTATGCTAATGGCCGTAACCAGGTTCAGGTGATGGTTAATTTTATTGCCCTGGATGATAAAGGGGAACAGGTTTTTCTGGATTATGATCAAATGATGACTAGTTTGTCGTTATGTGACTATTACTCTCGGGCTCCTATTGCCAATGGCTGGGTTGCCACTGAGAACTACGGTGATTTTCTTTCGGATGGTATTTTATTAGATCACGCATCAAGCTATACCGCTATTGCTAAAGAGCAAAAGAAGGAACCTTTATCTGCATTAAAATCGGGCCTTGACGGTTATCTTTTACCACAAAGCTATTGTTTCTGGGTTTCTGCAGAAAACAACGTTACCACTGCAAAATCTTTTGCAGTGGCCATGAGTGATAATGCTGGAACCACCTATGATACTGCGATTAATGGCAACTTTGAATCGTTTATTCGCCTTGAACCTATTGCCGAAAAATCATATGTGATGGACGATATGTTTTTATCACCGGATGCATATATTGAATATAATTCTGATGGTACGGTTCAGAAACGCAGTAACTTTTTCTCTTTTAAAAATCCTAAGTTACTTATTAAAAAAGTTGAGGGCATGACTGAGGATGTAGATCCATACTACGAGACACTTATTTGTTCTAGTTTTTCCCTATGGAATGCGACATTGAGATATGCCTATCTTGATGGGTATCGGAGTGGCAATAATCTTTATATCTTTACTGCAGATGGTACGAAACATACATATTCTAGAAATGAGCGTAAAGGATATTTGTGCTTCAGCTTGGTTGATTTAGAACATCAAAGTGAGGTTCCTGTGACTCATAACCCAGTCGATATTACTGTTTATGACCAATATGGAAACAAAGGGCATTTTAATGTCGATGTTAACAGTCCCTCAGCTGAAGTCATGAAAATTGTTATTAAAGATGTCTGACATTGACGGGCATATCAAAAGAGCCTTTTGATAGCAGCCGCCTGCGCAGTATTTTTTCTTTTCGTTAATCCCCTAAGTAAAGCACGCCTGGTATGGTGTGCTTTTTTACGTTACATCGTATGTCTGACAGCTGGAGTGGTTTCGCCATGAGGCAAGGCGAGTCCGAGTCGCTTCACTGGTGGATCTAGCAGCTACCGATCGATTTCTTTGTCCGCTGTTTTTATACAGGCATAAAAAAACCCGCTTTACGCGGGTTTTTTCACAAAGCTGATAACAAGCAGGCGATTAAGCCAGTTTGTTGATCTGTGCAGTCAGGTTTGCTTTATGACGTGCAGCTTTGTTTTTGTGGATCAGACCTTTAGCAGCCTGACGGTCCACGATTGGTTGCATTTCGTTAAATGCTTTCAGTGCAGTAGCTTTGTCGCCAGCTTCGATAGCTGCGTATACTTT
>NZ_CABTJS010000151.1:0-15356 GCF_902485085.1 uncultured Kluyvera sp. | reverse complement strand
TACCTGCACCAGAGGTACCGGTGGAGTAGGAGAGCATCGCAACGCGCGGTTCGATACCGAAGGCAATCGCGGATTCAGCGGACTGAATAGCGATTTCTGCCAGCTGTTCTGCGGTTGGATCCGGGTTGATCGCGCAGTCGCCGTAAACGTAAACCTGTTCTGGCAGCAGCATGAAGAACACGGAAGACACCAGAGAGCTGCCCGGCGCAGTTTTGATAAGCTGCAGCGGTGGACGAATGGTGTTCGCAGTGGTGTGAACCGCACCGGAAACCAGACCGTCAACGTCGTCTTGTTCCAGCATCAGGGTACCGAGAACGACGTTGTCTTCCAGCTGTTCGCGGGCAACGGTTTCGGTCATACCTTTGTTCTTACGCAGTTCGACCAGGCGAGCAACGTAGCTTTCGCGAACCACTTCTGGGTCAACGATTTCAACGCCAGCGCCCAGTTCAACGCCCTGAGACGCTGCAACACGGGTGATCTCGTCTGGGTTACCCAGCAGTACGCAGGTTGCAATACCGCGTTCAGCACAGATAGCAGCCGCTTTAACGGTACGTGGTTCGTCGCCTTCCGGCAGAACAACGCGTTTGCCTGCTTTACGTGCCAGCTCGGTCAGCTGGTAGCGGAACGCTGGTGGAGACAGGCGACGGCTGTGTTCAGAGGTCGCAGTCAGGGAATCGATCCACTCTGGATTGATAAAGTTCGCTACGTATTCCTGAACTTTCTCGATGCGTTCACGGTCATCAACTGGAACTTCCAGGTTGAAGCTCTGCAGGCTCAGAGAGGTCTGCCAGGTGTTGGTGTTCACCATGAATACCGGCAGGCCGGTTTCGAATGCACGTTCGCACAGCTTAGTGATGCGCGCGTCCATTTCGTAGCCGCCGGTCAGCAGCAGGGCACCGATTTCCACGCCGTTCATGGCAGCGAGGCACGCTGCAACCAGAACGTCAGGACGGTCTGCGGAAGTCACCAGCAGAGAACCTGCACGGAAGTGCTCCAGCATGTGCGGGATGCTGCGTGCGCAGAAGGTGACGGATTTCACGCGGCGAGTGTTAATGTCGCCTTCGTTGATCACGGTCGCATTCAGGTGACGTGCCATATCGATAGCACGAGTCGCGATCAGGTCAAAGCTCCATGGTACCGCGCCGAGAACAGGCAGGGTGCTAGTGGTTTTCAGCTGATCGGCATCGATTTTAACAACTTTTGCTTTGGAAGAGTCGTCGAAGATCTCGGACAGGTCCGGGCGAGTACGGCCCTGTTCATCAACCGGTGCGTTCAGTTTGTTAACGATAACGCCGGTGATGTTGGTATTTTTCGCGCCACCGAAGCTGTTGCGAGTCAGTTCAATGCGCTCGTTCAGCTGTTCTGGGGTGTCGGTACCCTGAGACATGACGAAGACGATTTCCGCGTTCAGCGTTTTCGCGATTTCGTAGTTCAGAGACTGAGCAAACTGGTGCTTACGGGTTGGGACCAGGCCTTCAACCAGAACCACTTCAGCATCTTTGGTGTTTGCGTGGTAGTTAGCGATGATCTCTTCCATCAGCACATCTTTCTGATTGCTGGAGAGCAGGGCTTCTACGTGACTCATCTTCAGCGGTTCAGCTGCCGTAGTGGTAGATGAGTTAGCGCGAACGATAGTGGTCGTCTGGTCAGGTGCATCGCCACCGGTGCGCGGCTGAGCGATTGGCTTAAAGACGCTCAGACGAACGCCTTTGCGTTCCATAGCACGGATAACGCCAAGGCTGACGCTGGTCAGGCCGACGCTGGTTCCGGTAGGGATCAGCATAATGATACGGGACACGGTTTATCCTCTTTCGTTACCGCCAGTTTCAGGCGGGATACAAAACAGCACCGCCAGCTAGGCTGGCGGTGTGATATTAGGCAGTCAGACGGCTCGCGTCTTGTGCGATGACCAGTTCTTCGTTGGTCGGGATAACGATGGCAGGACGGGTGCCTTCTTTGTTGATGAAGCCAGACTTGCCGAAACGGGCAGCCAGGTTACGTTCGTGATCAACTTCGAAGCCCAGAACGCCCAGTTTGCCCAGGGACAGTTCGCGAACCATTGCGGCGTTTTCACCGATACCACCGGTGAAGATAACCGCGTCCAGACGACCTTCCATCAGTGCAGTGTAAGAACCGATGTATTTCGCCAGACGGTGGCAGTAAACGTCCATTGCACGTTTAGCGTCAGCTTTTTCTTTGTAGTTGTCTTCTACATAACGACAGTCGCTGGTCACTTCGGTCAGACCCAGCAGGCCGGACTCTTTGGTCAGCATCTTGTTGATCTGGTCGATGCTCATGCCCAGAGTGTCATGCAGGTGGAAAATGATTGCCGGGTCGATGTCGCCAGAGCGAGTACCCATTACCAGGCCTTCCAGCGGGGTCAGACCCATGGAGGTATCAACGCATTTACCGTTACGGATAGCAGATACAGAACCGCCGTTGCCCAGGTGGCAAGTGATGATGTTCACTTCTTCAACCGGCTTGTTCAGTACTTTAGCGGCTTCCTGAGTCACATAGAAGTGGCTGGTGCCGTGTGCGCCGTAGCGACGAACGCCGTGCTCTTTGTACAGGCTGTACGGCAGAGCATAAAGGTAAGATTCTTCCGGCATGGTCTGATGGAACGCGGTGTCGAACACAGCAACGTTCTTGTCCTTCAGGTTAGGGAAGGATTTCAGCGCTTCAGCGATACCGATCAGGTGAGCCGGGTTGTGCAGCGGTGCGAAGGACGCAGAGTCTTTGATACCCTGGATAACGGAATCGTCGATCACAACGGAGCTGGTGTACTTCTCGCCGCCGTGTACGATACGGTGGCCGATTGCGGTCAGCTGAGCGGACAGTTCTGGTTTTTGTGCCAGAATAGTATTAACGATGAAGTTCAGCGCTTCACTGTGAGCGGCGCCTGCACCTAAAGCGGCCTCTTGTTTACCGCCATCCATTTTCCACTTGATACGTGCTTCTGGAAGATGGAAACATTCGGCTAAACCAGAGAGGTATTCTTCACCGTTCACTGCATCAATGATGGCAAATTTCAGGGAGGAGCTACCGCAGTTCAGAACCAGTACTAACTTACTCGACATGGAAGTACCTATTTATGATACGTGGCTAAAAAAACGTCAAAGAGTCATAAGCGTAGCGCAGGATGACATCGACATTTATGATTAACATCATGCCCAGAACACTTTTCAGGCATGATCTAAGAAATACATATTGATTCTAAGTCATTTTGCATAATTTTCCGCCAATGGCAGAATATGCGATAATTTGATATGCCGGAGCGTATAGGATCGCGCTATCTCAGGCTGGCACAGGATACCCGATTGCAGGGTGTATGCCAAAATTTTTTGAACGATGTCATACTCAGTTGTTGTTTTAAAAAATATTTTAATTTTTATATGTGAAGTTGAGGTAAGCCATGTCGACACCCGAGCAACGCCCGGTTAGTTTCTTCAGTTTGTTTAGCCGTGGGCAGTATTATGCAAAGACGTGGCCGCTGGAAAAACGTCTCGCGCCGGTGTTTGTTGAAAACCGCGTGATCCGCGCAACGCGCCATGCCATCCGGCTGATGCCGCCGCTGGCCATTTTTACGCTGTGCTGGCAAATCGCCCTTGGTGGGCAGCTTGGCCCGGCGGTCGCCACCGCGTTATTTGCGCTTAGTCTGCCGATGCAGGGGCTGTGGTGGTTGGGTAAACGTTCCGTCACGCCGTTGCCTCCTTCTATATTACAGTGGTTTTATGAAGTGCGCGGCAAGCTGCAGGAGGCGGGTCAGGCGCTGGCGCCGGTTGAAGGCAAGCCGGATTATCAGGCGCTAGCTGACACGCTTAAGCGCGCCTTCAAACAACTGGATAAAACTTTCCTCGATGATTTGTAATTGAGGGCGAAAAACGCATATAAAAGAAGACACAAACATTGTGTCTTTTTTTATGCTGCAAAGCGCAACAGGAGTCGAAGAATGGAAATGACCCATGCTCAACGTCTGATTTTGTCTAATCAGTACAAGATGATGACTATGCTTGATCCCGACAACGCTGAGCGCTACCGCCGCTTGCAGACCATTATCGAACGTGGTTATGGTTTGCAGATGCGTGAACTGGACAGGGAATTTGGGGAGCTCAAAGAAGAGACCTGTCGTATTGTTATCGACATTATGGAGATGTACCACGCGCTGCACGTCTCCTGGACCAACTTGAAAGACGCCGATACCATCGATGAACGTCGCGTCACCTTCCTCGGCTTTGATGCGGCTACCGAAGCGCGTTTCCTCGGCTATGTGCGCTTTATGGTCAACGTTGAAGGTCGTTATACCCACTTCGATGCGGGCACCCACGGCTTCAACGCGCAGACCCCGATGTGGGACAAATACCAGCGCATGCTGAACGTCTGGCACGGCTGCCCGCGCCAGTATCATCTGAGCAGCAACGAAATCAATCAGATAATCAATGCCTAAGGAGACCGACGTGCAGTGTAAAGGTTTCCTGTTCGATCTGGACGGCACGCTGGTTGATTCGCTGCCGGTGGTGGAACGTTCCTGGCAGTTCTGGGCCGAAAGCTATGGCGTAGACCCACAGGCGGTGCTGGATTTTATTCACGGTAAGCAGGCCATCACCACGCTGCGCCACTTTATGCCGGGCAAGTCGGAAGCGGAAATTCAGGCTGAGTTTCTGCGCCTGGAGCATATTGAAGCGACCGACCTTGACGGAATCCAGGCTCTGCCGGGGGCTCTTGAGCTGCTGGAACATCTGGAAGCTAACGCGATTCCATGGGCGATTGTCACCTCGGGCTCTATTCCCGTAGCCCATGCGCGTCACCGCGCTGCGGGTCTGCCGCAACCGGCAGTGTTTGTCACCGCCGAACAGGTCAAGCGCGGTAAACCGCAGCCGGATGCTTATCTTTTAGGCGCTGAGCTGCTGGGTATCGCTGCACGGGATTGTCTGGTGGTTGAAGATGCGCAGGCTGGCGTGCAGTCGGGCCTGGCGGCCGGTTGTCATGTGGCGGCCGTCAACGTGCCACCGGAAACGCCTGAACTGCGCGAAGTTGATTTTGTGCTCTCTACGCTTGCGACGTTATGCGTTGAGAAACTGCCGGATGGCACCATCAACGTCACGCAGAATGCATGATCTTATGATTTAGCCCCACACCGTTGGGGTTTTTTTCTGTCACTATGGTCAACGCCTTATAGTTGAAAACCTTACCGATTATCTGATGACAAGGAAACGTTGTGAACGGTGAACTGATTTGGGTGCTCTGTCTGTTAGCGATTGCGGTTGTGCTGTTTGCCACCGGCAAAGTACGCATGGATGCGATTGCTTTGGGCATTATTGTCGCTTTTGTTCTTAGTGGTACGCTCACGCTGAGTGAAGCTTTTTCTGGCTTCAGCGATCCTAACGTCATTCTGATTGCCGCACTGTTTATCATCGGCGATGGGCTGGTGCGAACCGGCGTGGCAACCAACATGGGGTCCTGGCTGGTACAGGCGGCAGGCAGCAGTGAAACCAAAATGCTGGTCTTCCTGATGCTGACTGTGGCCGGGCTTGGCGCATTCATGAGCTCGACGGGGGTCGTGGCGATTTTTATCCCGGTGGTGCTTAGCGTCTCGGCACGCATGAATATTTCGCCTTCACGTCTGATGATGCCGCTCAGCTTTGCCGGCTTGATTAGCGGCATGATGACGCTTGTGGCTACACCGCCCAACCTGGTTATCAACAGTGAGCTTATCCGCGAAGGGCTGGAGGGGTTTAGCTTCTTCAGCGTCACGCCAATAGGTTTGGTGGTATTGGTGCTCGGCGTTCTTTATATGCTGGTGATGCGCTTTATGCTTAAAGGCGATGAAGGCAACCTGACGCGCGATGGCCGCAAGCGTAGTACTTTCCGCGATCTGATTCGTGACTATCATCTTACCGGCCGCGCGCGCCGCCTCGCTATTCGCCCCGGCTCCCCGATGATTGGCCAGCGTCTGGACGACATGAAACTGCGTGAACGCTACGGCGCTAACATTATCGGCGTGGAGCGCTGGCGTCGTTTTCGGCGGGTGATTGTGAACGTGAACGGGGTCTCTGAATTTCGCGCCCGCGACGTGCTGCTGATTGATATGTCCGCCGCGGAAATTGACCTGCGCCAGTTCTGCAGCGAGCAGCTGCTGGAGCCGATGGTGCTGCGCGGTGAATACTTCTCTGACCAGGCGCTTGATGTCGGCATGGCGGAAGTGTCGCTTATCCCGGAATCGGAGCTGCTGGGGAAAACCGTGCGTGAAATGGGCTTCCGTACCCGCTATGGCCTGAACGTGGTCGGCATGAAACGCGACGGCGAGGCGCTGGACGGCTCGGTGGTTGATGAGCCATTGCAGCTTGGTGATATCGTGCTGGTGGTAGGCAACTGGAAATTAATTAGCCAACTGGGGCAAAACGGCCGCGACTTCGTGGTGCTGAATCTTCCCGTCGAGGTGAGCGATGCGTCCCCGGCTCACAGCCAGGCGCCTCACGCGATCTTCTGCCTGGTCCTGATGGTCGCTCTGATGCTGACCGATGAAATTCCCAACCCCATTGCGGCGATCATCGCCTGCCTGTTGATGGGGAAATTCCGCTGTATTGATGCCCAGAGCGCCTACAAATCGATTCATTGGCCGAGCATTATTTTGATTGTCGGCATGATGCCGTTCGCCCTCGCGCTGCAAAAAACCGGCGGTGTGGATCTGATTGTGAAAGGGCTGATGGATATCGGCGGCGGGCAGGGGCCTTATCTGATGCTCGGTTGTCTGTTCGTGATGTGCGCGGCGATTGGCCTGTTTATCTCGAATACGGCGACGGCGGTACTGATGGCGCCTATTGCGCTGGCCACGGCAAAAACGATGGGCGTGTCGCCCTATCCGTTTGCGATGGTGGTCGCGATGGCCGCATCCGCGGCGTTTATGACGCCGGTTTCCTCTCCGGTGAATACGCTGGTGCTGGGGCCGGGGAAATACAGCTTCAGCGATTTCGTCAAAATCGGCGTGCCGTTTACCGTGCTGGTGATGATTGTCTGCGTGGTGCTGATTCCGATTCTGTTCCCGTTCTGAGGTTTTCCCGGCCGAGCGCAGCGACGCCGGGAATACAGACAGCTACAGCGGTGAATCCTGGCTTATTTCATCGAGCGAAAGATGGAAGCTTGGCACAAACACCGCCATAAAGTAGTCCATTTCCTCGCTGCGGCGGGAGGCCAGCGTCTTCTCCAGACGGCCTTTTGCCAGAAGGAATTCGTTGTTTCCCGCCGACAACTCCTCCAGACACTTCAGATAAGCGCACAGCGCGTCAGCCTGTTTCACAATCGCTTTTTCTTCATCGCTGCTCTGATGCTCGTCGATAAGCGGCGCAAAAATATCGTGCAGCTCTTCCGGCACCATATCGATAAGCTTCTGCTGGGCGATTTTCTCGATGGCTTTGTATTCCTGCGCAATCTGCGAATTGAAATACTTTACCGGGGTAGGCAGATCGCCGGTTAACACCTCAGAGGCGTCGTGATACATCGCCAGCAGCGCAATGCGTTCGGCATTAACCTGACCATTGAATTTACGGTTTTTAATCGCCGCGAGGGCATGGGCGACCATGGCAACCTGCAGACTGTGTTCAGAGACGTTTTCGGTGCGCACATTGCGCATCAGCGGCCAGCGGTTGATTAACTTGAGGCGGGAGAGGTGGGCAAAAAAATGACTCTGATTCATAACAACCCTTACGCGTTAACAACAGTAAAGGCATTGTGCGCAGAGATGACCGCCGGATGCAAATTCCGGCGGTCATGAGCCGCATTAAAGCTGATGGTAGCCAGACAGGAAGCGACCAAAGCGGGTAATAGCCATTTCCAGATCGTCTTCACGCGGCAGGGTCACGATACGCACGTGATCCGGCCACGGCCAGTTAAAGGCGGTACCTTGAACCAGCAGCACTTTTTCCTGTAGCAGGAAGTCCAGCACCATGCGCTGATCGTCATGAATGTTAAAACGTTTAGCATCAATTTTCGGGAACATATACAACGCACCCTTTGGCTTCACGCAGGAGACGCCAGGGATTTCATTGATAAGCTCCCACGCACGATTGCGCTGCTCATACAGACGACCGCCCGGCATGATGAACTCGCTAATGCTCTGATAGCCACCTAACGCAGTCTGAATAGCGTGCTGTGCCGGGACGTTGGCGCACAGACGCATGGACGCCAGCATTTCCAGCCCTTCAATATAGCCTTTAGCATGTTTTTTAGGCCCGTTCAGCACCATCCAGCCCTGACGGAAACCGGCGACACGGTAGGTTTTGGACAAACCGTTAAAGGTAATGGTCAGCAGATCCGGCGCTAACGCCGCGATCGAATGATGCTGGGCTTCGTCGTAGAGGATCTTGTCGTAGATTTCATCGGCGAAGATTATCAGGTTGTGCTCGCGGGCGATCTCAACAATCTCCAGCAGCAGCTCTTTGGAATACACTGCGCCGGTTGGGTTGTTCGGGTTAATGATGACAATCCCGCGGGTACGTGGGGTAATTTTGGCACGAATATCGTCTAAGTCCGGGAACCAGTCGGCGGATTCATCGCACAGGTAGTGCACCGCTTTGCCGCTGGAGAGGGATACCGCTGCCGTCCACAGAGGATAATCCGGAGCGGGAACCAGCATTTCGTCACCGCTATTCAGCAGTGCCTGCATCGCCTGGACGATAAGTTCAGATACGCCGTTGCCGATGTAAATGTCTTCTACCGTCACGTCGCGCATGCCGCGTGCCTGGTAGTGTTGCATGATGGCTTTACGGGCGGAGTACAGCCCTTTGGAGTCGCAGTAACCCTGTGCGGTAGGCAGGTTGCGGATCACGTCGACCAGAATCTCATCCGGCGCGTCAAACCCGAAAGGTGCTGGGTTACCGATGTTAAGTTTGAGAACTTTATTGCCTTCTTCTTCAAGGCGTTTTGCCTCTTTAAGAACCGGGCCACGAATGTCGTAACAAACGTTGTCTAACTTGCTGGATTTTTCAATCGGAGACATGAACCTTTAACCTTTTTAGCTGTTATTGCCACTCCCTGCCGTGGAAGTCAGCACGGAACAATGTACTCCGCATCCCCGTGGTTTTGAAGGGTTAACAGTAGAAGATTTCGTGCATCCTTCGTTGTTGGTACATTCTTTTTCGCCAGTCTTTGGTGACTATCGTTGCGTGATGTTTTGTTAATTTATTGTTTAATGGATTAAATCACTGCAGCTGTGGCAATATGCAGCTTTTATCGCTGTTAAAAAGAAAATGATTTAGCTTAGGTGCTAATATTGCTGGATATACTTTAAGCATTCTTCAACATTTTTAATTTTTAATTAAATAATGACGAATAAGGATTAGAGATGATACTCATTTTTGTGAAGTTGATGTTAAGGATGGCTTATGATCAATATTAATATTTTCTTATATTTTGAAAAGTAATGCCGGTGATTTGTTAGTTTTCTTAAATTGTTTTGATTCTAAACCTTTTTCGTTATTGAGATAGATCTTATTTAGGCTTATAAATTCTATGGTTTTCAGTTAATATGGAAAAGAGCGTCAGACTCCCATTAGCAGTTTTTGTTGATGATTATCAAGATTGATATCATAACTTGATGTTATTCATTGGATTTATTGGCTTCTTTTATAAGTCCTGTTTTCTCTCTGAAGCATTATCGCGATGTCGCTACCTACAACTTCTTACGCGAGACGGTTATCAGGGTGAAAAGGATTATTAGCCTCTGGGTCGAAGGATATATTGCAAAAGGAACTGTTGCTCACGGTAGTAACAGAAAATTTAATACTGACACTCATCAGGCAGTCATTCGTCAATGATTGGTGAAAGATGATTTAAAAGGATTTGCCTGAACTTTTGAGTGCAGCATCAATAAGGCAGGTCGGTCCCCGAACCTGTAAGTGGATTAATATGATAAATGCCAATCGTCCGATACTGAATCTCGATCTCGATCTGCTGAGAACCTTTGTTGCTGTAGCCGACCTAAGCACTTTCGCAGCGGCGGCGGCGGCAGTTTGCCGTACCCAATCCGCCGTAAGCCAGCAAATGCAGCGTCTGGAGCAGTTGGTGGGTAAGGAACTGTTTGCCCGTCATGGGCGTAACAAACTGCTTACCGAACATGGCATCCAACTGCTGGGCTACGCGCGTAAAATCCTGCGTTTCAACGATGAAGCATGCACATCGTTAATGTTTAGCTCTCTTCAGGGACAGCTGACTTTAGGGTCGTCTGATGAATCTGCCGATACCATCTTGCCGTTCCTGTTAAACCGCATCAGTTCGGCCTATCCGAAGCTGGCGCTTGACGTACGAGTCAAACGGCATGGCGAGATGGCCAGTATGCTAAGCAATAAAGAGATCGATCTGGCGCTGACGACTCATCCATTGGAAGGCTTCGAGTCGACGATTCTGCGTACCTCGCCTACGCTTTGGTAGTGTGCGGCAGAATTTACGTTGCGCCAGGAAGAGCCGGTACCGTTGGTACTGCTGGATGATCCTAGTCCGTTCCGCGATATGATTATTAAGACCCTGGATGCCGCCGGCATTGCGTGGCGACTGGCGTATGTCGCTTCAACGCTTTCAGCCGTTCGCGCGGCGGTCAAAGCGGGGTTGGGCGTCACCGGCCGACCGGCTGAAATGATGAGCCCGGATCTGCGTGCGCTTGGCAAAGGTGAGGGCATGCCCGATCTGCCGGAGACCGAGTATATGCTGAGCTACAACGTAGCCAGTGAAAACGAGCTGGCGCAGATGATTTTCCAGTCCCAGGAGCAGCGGTACGAACCCTGGCCGAACGGTGGGAGTTATACCCCTGAAGGGGGAGATAATTCCCTCATACATGAAAGGGATTTGGATTAACAATTCGCTTGAAATGTAGTAACAAAATGTAAATGTAAAAAAGAATCGTAGACGATGAAAAGCGTGTTTGCGGTTCTTTTTTCGTACTTCTGCGTAGGTGGTTTAAAAATAAAGCTAATAATGTGAGAGTAATCATGTAATTAGAAATATTTTTACCCTCAGTTATCCTATCATCATACCTAAAGTCTTATCTCCTGCTAATGTTAAAAAAACGGATAGATTGTTGCCGTTTTTCGGGTCGAATTAACAAAAGCGTGTCTTAGATCAAGAAAATACTCCTCATTGGGGGGAGGAATCATTAGTAAATCCTGTCAAAATAGAAGGGTAATTCTTGTCATTGCTACAAAACGGACACGATTCAACAACAGGTAAACCGCAGGGTCTATTGAGCTGAATCAAATCAAAGGGCACGTAATGTTAATGAAATGCTTTTGATGTAAATTAATGTGAGGAAACTTTTGTTAAAGTTGACAAAAGGTTATAGAAAGGAGTAAAAAACCTCAACATTTTGCGGTCTATGTTTCGAATTGGGCTGTTTGTAGGTTTTTTAATCCTCCCCATGAATCGATGTAGCGTCCATCTGCCGGTAAGAGCAGAGGTGGTAATGCTACCTATTTGGTAAAGCTTTGTGTATGTCAACATCCACTGAAATCATCGCCCATCATTGGGCATTCGCTATCTTTCTGATCATTGCCATTGGCCTGTGCTGCCTGATGTTAATCGGCGGTTGGTACTTGGGTGGTCGCGCACGCGCAAGAAGCAAAAACACTCCGTTTGAATCGGGTATCGACTCCGTTGGCTCCGCACGTTTGCGTCTGTCGGCGAAGTTCTATCTGGTCGCCATGTTCTTCGTCATCTTCGACGTGGAAGCGCTTTACCTCTACGCCTGGTCAACGTCCATTCGCGAAAGCGGTTGGGTTGGCTTTATCGAGGCCGCCATTTTCATATTTGTGCTGCTGGCCGGTCTGGTTTACCTCGTTCGCATTGGCGCGCTTGATTGGACGCCTGCGCGTTCTCGCCGCACGCTGGCTAACCCAGAAACCGACAGCGTCACTAACCGTAATACGCAGTAAAAGCGAGGCAATAAGATGGATTATACGCTCACCCGCATAGATCCTAACGGTGAGAACGACCGTTATCCCCTGCAAAAACAGGAGATTGTTACCGATCCCCTGGAGCAGGAGGTGAACAAAAGCGTGTACATGGGGAAACTCGAACACGCGCTTCACGACATGGTCAACTGGGGCCGTAAGAACTCAATCTGGCCTTACAACTTCGGCCTTTCTTGCTGCTACGTTGAAATGGTGACGTCATTCACTGCGGTGCATGACGTTGCGCGTTTTGGTGCGGAAGTACTGCGTGCGTCCCCACGTCAGGCTGACCTGATGGTGGTTGCCGGTACCTGCTTCACCAAGATGGCTCCGGTTATTCAGCGACTGTACGACCAGATGCTGGAACCGAAATGGGTTATCTCAATGGGCGCCTGTGCCAACTCCGGCGGCATGTACGATATCTACTCCGTCGTGCAGGGCGTGGATAAATTCATTCCTGTCGACGTGTACATTCCAGGCTGCCCTCCGCGCCCGGAAGCTTACATGCAGGCGCTGATGCTGCTGCAGGAATCCATTGGTAAAGAACGTCGCCCACTGTCGTGGGTCGTTGGCGATCAGGGCGTTTACCGCGCCAACATGCAGTCGGAACGCGAGCGTAAACGCGGCGAACGTATTGCTGTGACGAATCTTCGGACGCCGGACGAGATTTAATTTGCGCCTGCGGGCGGTGGCATCTTTTCGACTTCGCAAATCAATATACAACAGCGCGAAGGCCACCCCGGCAGTCACCACGGACCTTTTGCAATGGTGAACAATATGACCGATTTAACCGCGCAAGACGCAGCCGCATGGCAAACCCGCGATCACCTTGATGATCCGGTCATCGGCGAGTTGCGCAACCGTTTTGGGCCGGATGCTTTTACCGTTCAGGCCACTCGCACCGGGATACCCGTTGTTTGGGTTAAGCGCGAACAGCTGCTCGAAATTGTCGACTTCCTGAAGAGGTTGCCAAAGCCTTACGTCATGCTTTTCGATCTCCACGGCATGGACGAACGTCTGCGTACGCACCGCGAAGGTTTACCTGCCGCGGACTTTTCCGTTTTCTACCACCTGATCTCAATAGACCGCAATCGCGATATCATGCTCAAGGTGGCATTGTCTGAAAACGACCTGAACGTCGCGACGATCACCAAACTTTTCCCGAACGCCAACTGGTATGAGCGTGAAACCTGGGAAATGTTTGGCATTACCTTTAACGGCCACCCGAATCTGCGTCGCATCATGATGCCGCCGACCTGGGAAGGCCATCCGCTGCGCAAAGACTACCCGGCGCGCGCCACCGAATTCGACCCGTTTGAGCTGACCAAAGCCAAGCAGGATTTGGAAATGGAAGCGCTGACCTTCAAACCGGAAGAGTGGGGCATGAAGCGCGGGACCGAAAACGAGGACTTCATGTTCCTCAACCTCGGCCCGAACCACCCGTCTGCGCACGGTGCATTCCGTATTATCCTGCAGCTTGATGGCGAAGAGATTGTCGACTGCGTACCGGACATCGGCTATCACCACCGTGGTGCGGAGAAGATGGGCGAGCGTCAGTCCTGGCACAGCTACATTCCGTACACTGACCGTATCGAGTACCTCGGCGGCTGCGTGAACGAAATGCCGTACGTGCTGGCGGTAGAGAAGCTGGCGGGTATTACCACGCCGGACCGCGTGAACGTGATCCGCGTGATGCTCTCCGAACTGTTCCGCATCAACAGTCACCTGCTGTACATCTCGACGTTTATTCAGGACGTCGGCGCGATGACCCCGGTCTTCTTCGCCTTTACCGACCGTCAGAAAATCTATGACCTGGTAGAAGCGATTACCGGTTTCCGTATGCACCCAGCCTGGTTCCGCATCGGCGGCGTGGCGCACGACCTGCCTCGCGGCTGGGATCGTCTGCTGCGTGAATTCCTTGAGTGGATGCCGAAGCGTCTGGACTCCTACGAGAAAGCCGCGCTGCGTAACACCATTCTGAAAGGCCGCTCCGTCGGCGTTGCTGCTTATACCGCGAAAGAAGCGCTGGAGTGGGGCACTACCGGTGCTGGCCTGCGTGCCACCGGTATCGGCTTCGACGTGCGTAAATGGCGTCCATATTCTGGCTATGAAAACTTCGACTTCGAAATCCCGACCGGCGGTGGCGTTTCTGACTGCTACACCCGCGTGATGCTGAAAGTGGAAGAGCTGCGCCAGAGCCTGCGTATTCTTCAGCAGTGTCTCGATAACATGCCGGAAGGCCCGTTCAAGGCGGATCACCCGCTGACCACGCCGCCACCGAAAGAGCGCACGCTGCAGCACATCGAAACCCTGATCACCCACTTCCTGCAGGTTTCCTGGGGCCCGGTTATGCCAGCACAGGAATCCTTCCAGATGGTGGAAGCGACCAAGGGGATTAACAGTTACTACCTGACCAGCGACGGCAGCACCATGAGCTACCGCACCCGTATCCGTACGCCGAGCTATGCGCACCTGCAGCAGATTCCGTCGGCGATCCGTGGCAGCCTGGTATCAGACCTTATCGTCTATCTGGGTAGTATTGATTTTGTTATGTCAGACGTGGACCGCTAATTATGCACGAGAATCAACAACCACAAACCGAGGCTTTTGAGCTGAGTGCGGCAGAGCGTGAAGCTATTGAGCACGAGAAGCACCACTACGAAGACCCGCGTGCGGCGTCCATCGAAGCGCTGAAGATCGTTCAGAAACAGCGTGGCTGGGTGCCGGACGGTGCGATTTACGCGATTGCCGAAGTGCTGGATATTCCGGCAAGTGACGTAGAAGGTGTCGCCACCTTCTACAGCCAGATTTTCCGCCAGCCGGTTGGCCGTCACGTGATTCGCTACTGCGACAGCGTGGTGTGTCATATCACCGGCTATCAGGGCATTCAGGCCGCGATTGAGAAGAAGCTCGATATCAAACCGGGTCAAACCACCTTTGATGGTCGCTTCACCCTGCTGCCGACCTGCTGCCTGGGCAACTGCGACAAGGGGCCGACCATGATGATTGATGAGGACACTCACAGCCATCTGACGCCGGAAGCCATTCCTGACCTGCTGGAGCAGTATAAATAATGAAAAATATTATTCTGACTCCCGAAACCCATCCGCTGACCTGGCGTCTTCGCGACGACAAGCAGCCGGTGTGGTTGGAAGAGTATCAGGCGAAAAATGGTTATGCCGGTGCGCGCAAAGCGCTCTCCGGGATGGCCCCGGACGAAATCGTCAACCAGGTGAAAGACGCTGGCCTGAAAGGGCGCGGCGGCGCGGGCTTTTCCACCGGTCTGAAGTGGAGCCTGATGCCGAAAGACGAATCCATGAACATCCGTTACCTGCTGTGTAACGCCGATGAAATGGAGCCGGGCACCTATAAAGACCGCCTGCTGATGGAACAGCTGCCGCACCTGCTGGTGGAAGGCATGCT
>NZ_CABTJS010000150.1:0-8512 GCF_902485085.1 uncultured Kluyvera sp. | reverse complement strand
TGCCCTGGGGTATCAACGATGTTGATACGGTAATCATTCCATTTGATTGCGGTGTTTTTCGCGAGGATGGTAATCCCACGCTCTTTCTCCAAATCGTTGGAGTCCATCACACGTTCTTGAGTTTCAGCACGTGCATCAAACGTACCGGATTGCTGCAGCAGCTTATCAACCAGGGTAGTTTTACCATGGTCAACGTGCGCGATGATGGCGATGTTACGCAAATTTTCGATCACAACTTTGCCTCGGGCATTAGAAATAGCGCGTTATTGTACACGGATTAATCGCACTACAAAACAGGATCACAGAGATCCTCCGCAAACAAGTATTGCAGAGTTTCTTTGTGATCGCTTTCACGGAGCATAAAAAGGGCACCTGGACACAATTTGCACCAATATGGTGCTCATCGCTTCATGATAAGCACTATAATGGTGCAAAGACGCTATCGTGGTGCAGCCCTTTTGCACTATGGTGCGCATGATAACGCCTTTTGGGGGTGATTTAAAAGTTGGCACAGATTTCGCTTTGTATATTTCAAGGCAACAACGCCACTTTAAGCAGTGATTGAAGACCTCGTTACCACGACGACAATGATAAATCCGGGAGATGTTAAGTATGTCCGCTGAACACGTTTTGACGATGCTGAATGAGCACGAAGTGAAGTTTGTCGATCTGCGCTTCACCGATACCAAAGGTAAAGAACAGCACGTCACTATTCCTGCGCACCAGGTAAATGCCGAATTCTTCGAAGAAGGCAAAATGTTTGACGGCTCCTCTATCGGTGGCTGGAAAGGCATTAACGAATCCGACATGGTTCTGATGCCAGACGCATCTACCGCTCTCATCGACCCGTTCTTTGAAGAGTCTACCCTGATTATCCGTTGTGACATCCTGGAACCAGGTACCCTGCAGGGCTACGACCGTGACCCGCGCTCCATCGCTAAACGCGCTGAAGAGTACCTGCGCGCTACCGGCATCGCAGACACCGTTCTGTTCGGGCCAGAGCCAGAATTCTTCCTGTTTGATGACATCCGCTTCGGCGCATCCATCTCCGGTTCTCACGTGGCTATCGATGACATCGAAGGCGCATGGAACTCCTCCACCAAATACGAAGGTGGTAACAAAGGTCACCGTCCAGGCGTTAAAGGCGGTTACTTCCCAGTTCCTCCGGTTGATTCCTCACAGGACATCCGTTCTACCATGTGTCTGATCATGGAAGAGATGGGCCTGGTTGTTGAAGCGCATCACCACGAAGTTGCGACTGCTGGCCAGAACGAAATCGCAACCCGCTTCAACACCATGACCAAGAAAGCGGACGAAATTCAGATCTACAAATATGTTGTGCACAACGTCGCTCACCGCTTCGGTAAAACCGCGACCTTTATGCCAAAACCAATGTTTGGCGATAACGGTTCCGGCATGCACTGCCACATGTCCCTGTCCAAGAACGGCGTAAACCTGTTCTCCGGCGACAAATATGCTGGCCTGTCCGAGCAAGCACTGCACTACATCGGCGGTGTTATCAAACACGCTAAAGCTATCAACGCCCTGGCTAACCCGACCACCAACTCCTACAAGCGTCTGGTCCCAGGTTATGAAGCACCGGTAATGCTGGCTTACTCTGCCCGTAACCGTTCTGCATCCATCCGTATCCCGGTTGTTGCTTCTCCGAAAGCGCGTCGTATCGAAGTGCGCTTCCCGGACCCAGCAGCTAACCCATACCTGTGCTTCGCAGCACTGCTGATGGCAGGCCTTGACGGCATCAAGAACAAAATCCACCCTGGCGAAGCCATGGACAAAAACCTGTACGACCTGCCGCCAGAAGAAGCGAAAGAGATCCCACAGGTTGCTGGCTCTCTGGAAGAAGCGCTGCAGGCTCTCGATGCTGACCGCGAGTTCCTGACTGCAGGTGGCGTGTTCACTGATGAAGCTATCGACGCTTACATCACGCTGCGCACCGAAGAAAACGACCGCGTACGTATGACTCCGCACCCGGTTGAGTTCGAACTGTACTACAGCGTCTAATCGTATTTTGAGTTGTACTTTCCAGCTGTAGCGGCGCCATTGCCCTTGGGTTCTGGCGCACTCCCTGGAATTAAGTTGCCGTGGAAACTTTCAGCCCATCTCAGGATGGGCTTTTTTCTCCACCAACAACCTGATATCTCGCGCTTTTTACCCGTAAAAAGCTATACTGCACTAAAATAGTGCAAGCCTTTTCAGGAGACTGCTAAATGGCAACAGGCGCACTGCCCGATGCTGGGCAGATCCTTAATTCGTTAATCAACAGCATTTTACTGGTCGATGATGACCTGGCCGTTCACTATGCGAACCCTGCTGCACAGCAGCTGCTGGCGCAGAGCGCGCGCAAACTCTTTGGTACGCCTTTACCCGAGCTTCTAAGCTATTTCTCGCTGAACATTGGCTTGATGCAGGAGAGCCTGCAAACGGGCCAGGGGTTTACCGATAACGAAGTGACGCTGGTGATTGACGGACGCTCGCATATTCTTTCGCTAACCGCACAGCGTTTGCCAGACGGTTTTATTCTGCTGGAAATGGCGCCAATGGATAACCAACGCCGCCTCAGCCAGGAGCAGCTCCAGCACGCTCAGCAAATCGCGGCGCGCGATCTGGTACGAGGGCTCGCCCATGAGATTAAAAACCCACTGGGTGGCTTACGCGGCGCTGCACAGCTACTCAGTAAGGCACTGCCTGACCCGGCGTTGACCGAGTACACCAACGTCATCATTGAACAGGCCGACCGCCTGCGTAATCTGGTCGACCGCCTGCTTGGCCCACAGCATCCCGGTACGCATATCACCGAGAGCATTCATAAAGTGGCAGAGCGCGTCGTCAAGCTGGTCTCTATGGAACTGCCGGAGAACGTCACGCTGGTGCGTGATTACGACCCAAGTTTGCCGGAACTCCCGCACGATCCAGACCAAATCGAGCAAGTTCTGCTGAATATCGTGCGAAATGCGCTGCAGGCGCTTGGCCCGGAAGGGGGCGAAATTGTCCTGCGCACCCGCACCGCATTCCAGTTAACGCTGCACGGCGTGCGTTATCGGCTGGCCGCCAGAATTGATGTCGAAGATAACGGCCCCGGTATTCCATCACATTTGCAGGATACGCTGTTTTACCCAATGGTCAGCGGCCGCGAAGGCGGCACCGGGCTGGGTCTGTCGATAGCGCGCAGCCTTATCGATCAGCACTCCGGCAAAATTGAATTTACCAGTTGGCCAGGCCATACCGAGTTCTCGGTTTTCCTGCCAATCAAAAAATAAGGTGTGTTTATGCAACGAGGGATAGTCTGGGTCGTTGATGACGATAGCTCCATCCGTTGGGTGCTTGAACGCGCGCTCACCGGCGCAGGGTTAACCTGCACCACGTTTGAAGGCGGAAAAGAGGTGCTGGATGCGCTGGCTACCAAAACGCCTGACGTGCTGATGTCCGATATCCGCATGCCCGGTATGGACGGCCTGGCGCTGTTAACACAAATCAAGCAGCGCCATCCGATGCTTCCGGTCATCATAATGACGGCGCACTCGGACCTGGATGCCGCCGTTAGTGCCTATCAACAAGGTGCTTTTGATTATCTGCCAAAACCGTTTGATATCGATGAGGCCGTGGCACTGGTAGAGCGGGCGATTAGCCATTACCAGGAGCAGCAGCAGCCGCGCAACGTGCAGGTCAATGACCCGACCACCGATATCATTGGTGAAGCGCCAGCGATGCAGGATGTGTTCCGTATTATTGGTCGTCTCTCACGGTCGTCTATCAGCGTGCTGATTAACGGCGAGTCCGGTACCGGTAAAGAGCTGGTTGCCCATGCGCTGCATCGCCATAGTCCTCGCGTCAAAGCGCCGTTTATCGCGCTCAACATGGCGGCCATTCCAAAAGACCTGATTGAGTCCGAGCTGTTTGGTCATGAGAAAGGGGCGTTTACCGGTGCCAATACCGTTCGTCAGGGCCGATTTGAGCAGGCCGACGGCGGCACGCTGTTCCTCGATGAAATCGGCGATATGCCGATGGACGTCCAGACCCGCCTGCTTCGCGTACTGGCCGACGGCCAGTTTTACCGCGTGGGCGGCTATGCTCCGGTGAAGGTCGACGTACGCATCATTGCGGCAACGCACCAGAACCTCGAACAACGCGTTCAGGAAGGCAAATTCCGCGAAGACTTATTCCACCGTCTGAACGTCATTCGCGTCCATCTTCCGCCGCTGCGCGAGCGTCGGGAAGATATTCCGCGCCTGGCGCACCACTTCTTGCAGGTTGCCGCGCGCGAGCTGGGCGTTGAAGCCAAGCTGCTGCACCCGGAAACCGAAGCGGCGTTAACGCGTCTGGCCTGGCCGGGCAACGTGCGCCAACTGGAAAACACCTGCCGCTGGCTCACGGTGATGGCCGCCGGGCAAGAGGTGCTGATTCAGGACCTTCCGAGCGAGCTGTTTGAAGCCAGCATGCCGGACAGCACCACGGCAACCTCGCTGCCGGATAGCTGGGCAACGCTGCTGGCGCAATGGGCCGACCGCGCACTGCGATCCGGTCATCAAAACCTGCTTTCCGAAGCACAGCCGGAGATGGAGCGTACGCTGCTGACCACCGCGCTGCGCTACACGCAGGGACACAAACAGGAAGCGGCTCGCCTGCTGGGCTGGGGTCGCAATACCCTGACGCGTAAGCTGAAAGAGTTAGGAATGGAGTAAGGCCAACGTGAAGTGTAAATATTGCTCGATTCGCGCAAATTGCTGCAATTTTATACTTTACTGTTCCGATGAGTTCAGTATTATTCAGCCCGCAAATTCGAGGGGACGATAATGTTTGAATCATTGATTAATTTGGCTTCAAGCGGCGCCGCCGGTCATTCACCACAGACGGCCGTTGCTGCCGTGCTGTGTGCCGCGCTGGTTGGGCTGTTTAGCTAAGCCGGATGGCGCTTGCGCTTATCCGGCCAATAGGCCCGGTAAGCGTAGCGCCGCCGGGCAATATCAACGCTAAATCACCCGCGAGAACTGCTGCATCCGCGCTTTCTGCCGCAGATAGGCATCAAAGCACATACAGATATTACGAATTAACAGGCGACCCTTCGCCGTCACCTTAATCCCTTTATCATCGACATCCACCAGCCCATCCTGCGCCAGCGGTGCCAGAAGTTTCAGGTCTTCGGCAAAGTAGTCGCTGAATTTCAGCGCCCACAGCGTTTCTATCGCCGCGAAATCGAGGCTAAAGTTACAGATAAGCGCTTTGATCACATCGCGACGAATACAGTCATCGCGGGTTAACGCGATGCCACGCCACAGCGCATTACCCTGCTCGGCAACCTGCTGATAATAGAGTTTCAGCTCTTTTTGGTTCTGCGCGTAGCAGTCGCCAATCATGCTGATCGCCGATACGCCCATACCCAGCAGGTCGGTATCACCCTGAGTGGTATACCCCTGGAAATTGCGATGCAACACGCCTTCACGCTGGGCCACGGCCAGTTCGTTATCCGGACGAGCAAAGTGGTCCATACCGATAAACTGGTAGCCTGCCTGCGTCAGAGAGCCGATGGTTTCCTGCAAAATATCCAGCTTTTGCTGTGCCGACGGCAGGTCGGCATCTTTGATTTTGCGCTGCGCGGCGAACAGCGTCGGCAGGTGCGCGTAGTTAAACACGCTTAAACGGTCGGGATTCAGCTCAGCGACGCGCTGCAGCGTGAAGGCAAAGCTCTCCGGCGTTTGCTTCGGCAGGCCGTAGATAAGGTCGATATTGGTCGAGGTGAAGCCAATTTCGCGCGCGTGGTTGAGCAGCGCAAAGATAAAGTCTTCATCCTGCTCACGGTTCACCAGCCGCTGCACTTCTTTGTTGAAGTCCTGTACGCCCATGCTCAGGCGGTTAAAGCCCTCGGCGCGCAGGTGGTCGATAACGTCCAGCTCAATTTCGCGCGGGTCAACTTCAATAGAGATTTCAGCATCGGCATCAAAGTGAAAATGCTCGCGCAGCAGCGTCATCAGGCGGCTAATTTGCGCCTTGTTCAGATAGGTTGGCGTACCGCCGCCCCAGTGAAGCTGGCTGACGTGACGGCCGGTAAACAGCGGCGCGCGCTGGCGGATTTCCTGCTCCAGCACATCAAGATATTGGTCAGCTTTATGCTGCTGGCGGGTGACGATTTTATTGCAGCCGCAGAAATAGCAGAGCTTGTGGCAGAACGGAATATGCACGTACAGCGACAGCGGACGCTCAGGGTAACGCGCGACGGCGTGGTGAAACTCAGGCTCGCCAAAGGCGTCAGAGAATTCCAGTGCGGTGGGATACGAGGTATAGCGCGGCCCGGAATAGTTATATTTCTGGATCAGGGCCAGATCCCAGTCGATTAACTGCTCAGACATGCTCACTCCTTCCGATGGTGTCGAGAACGACGACGGCGTGCCGGTCTGGCTCCATTTCGGAGCAACAGCCGGTTGCGCAGCCACTTTTGACGCCGCGACAACCGTCGTAGTTTAACGAATAACCACACCAGATAACATACAACCAAAAGGGTTATAAGCAGGACTGGCAAGCCAATCGGGTGCAAACGTTAGTTTCCGCCTCTCAGCAGACGCATCATGTCTTCCTTGCCCTCTTCTTCCTCTTCTTCTTCGTCATCATCGTAAGAGAGGCCGAGTTGCTGCATCAGTTCATCGATGCGATCCAGTTTAGCGTCGACCCATTTCTGCTCTTCAGCAGTCAGGGTTTCGTCATTTTCCAGACGTTCCAGCAGCGCATCCAGGCGCTCATCACTCTCCAGCATATCCAGCTCGGCCTGCGGTGAAAGCATAGGTTTCTCGCTCTTCGGTTTGGGCTGTTTAATGACCGGTGCGTCAGTAACGCCCAGCGCAATTGGTTTTTTACTGCCAATACGAGGATCTTTTTGCTGCTTTTGCTTATTGGAGCCGGATGCACCGTTAGAGCCAGTCGCACGGCTACCTGCCGCGTTACCACGGTGCTTTTTATCGTTTTTACGTTCGCGAGCTTCCAGGTCCAGTTCTTCGCGCGTTTTACGGCGCTGTTTGCCCGGAGCTTTACTGCGCGGTGCAGAGGTTGGTTTTTTCATGATGTATGTCTTTAAGCCGTTTTATTCAGTATAGAATTGAGCCGGAATCTAGCAGAAAGCAAACAAAGAAAAAAGGCGACAGAGTAATCTGTCGCCTTTTTTCCTGACTCACAACCCTCTACGGGTTATACATTCCATGTTGGCTCTCAACGCGCCCTGTCTATCCGTTAGCTCTATAACAGTCCCTGTTATGGTCCTTATCCGTGTTCAACGTCTCCAGACGTTCGCCTTCCTGGCTAATTCCTTCGGTCTTCGCCTCCTGGCGTTCCTGACCGCTCATCCTGAGTCTGAATTCCTTCCGGCTCCCTTGCCGATGCGTGCTACTTTACCTTGTTGGATTAAACTAACAAGCAACGAAACGGTGGAAGATGAACAATTCAGAATATTGCCCAACATTAACTATATGATTCCAAATAGTTTGAATATTATGTCGCCTCCGTTTTCTCCTAAATTTCGCATAGTAGCAATGGCAAATGTCTTACAAACGAAGGGGCATCGTCTTACAGTCGATGCTCAACGAGGAAAACCAGTCTTTTTTTGCCGATCGGGTATAATCGCCCACATTGCCTTATTTAACGGAGATGACCGTTTTGACTAACTGGAATTATCAACAGACGCACTTTGTGACCAGTGCGCCTGATATCCGCCACTTACCTTCCGATACCGGAATCGAAGTGGCATTTGCTGGCCGTTCTAACGCGGGGAAATCCAGCGCCCTGAATACGCTGACCAACCAGAAAAGCCTGGCACGTACTTCAAAAACGCCCGGCCGTACTCAGCTGATTAACCTGTTTGAAGTCGCCGATGGCAAACGTCTGGTCGACCTGCCGGGCTATGGCTACGCGCAGGTTCCGGAAGAGATGAAAATCAAATGGCAGCGTGCGCTGGGTGAATACCTGGAGAAGCGTCTGTGTTTGAAAGGATTAGTGGTACTGATGGATATCCGTCATCCGCTGAAGGATCTCGACCAGCAGATGATCGAATGGGCTGTCGCGAGTGAGATTCCGGTACTGGTACTGCTGACGAAGGCGGATAAGCTGGCAAGCGGCGCGCGCAAAGCGCAGCTAAACCAGGTTCGTGAAGCGGCGCTGGCCTTTAACGGCGACGTGCAGGTTGAAGCCTTTTCTTCACTGAAAAAGCAGGGTGTCGATAAGCTGCGCCAGAAGCTGGATAGCTGGTTTAACGACATTCCTCCACAGGAAGAAGTCGAGGCAGCAGAAGAGTAACCCCCGCATTTATCCCGGATAGCGGCGCGCTGCGCCCTGTTCCGGGCTCGCCACATCCCACTGATTTAACTCAATATCCTTTAATTTTATCGTGACGAAAACTTTTCTTTCGCCCAATAAAAAACGCCCCAGTCATTACTGACTGGGGCGGCTAAAATATTCAGCCAAATCCGATTACGTGAAGTAAAAGGTCTGAAAGATAGAACATCTTACCTCTGTA
>NZ_CABTJS010000149.1:0-85857 GCF_902485085.1 uncultured Kluyvera sp. | reverse complement strand
TCATCCACTACATGCACGACAAGTACAGCTACGAAGCCTCTCTGATGGCGCTGCACGACCGTGACGTTATCCGCACCATGGCGTGTGGTATCGCTGGTCTGTCCGTTGCTGCTGACTCCCTGTCTGCAATCAAATATGCGAAAGTTAAACCGATTCGTGATGAAAACGGTCTGGCTGTTGACTTCGAAATCGAAGGCGAATACCCGCAGTTTGGTAACAACGACGCTCGCGTCGATGACATGGCGGTTGACCTGGTAGAACGTTTCATGAAGAAAATTCAGAAACTGACTACTTACCGTAACGCTATCCCGACTCAGTCTGTTCTGACCATCACCTCTAACGTGGTTTATGGTAAGAAAACCGGTAACACCCCAGACGGTCGTCGCGCTGGCGCTCCATTCGGCCCAGGTGCTAACCCAATGCACGGTCGTGACCAGAAAGGTGCTGTTGCCTCTCTGACTTCCGTTGCTAAACTGCCGTTTGCTTACGCTAAAGATGGTATCTCTTACACCTTCTCTATCGTTCCTAACGCTCTGGGTAAAGACGACGACGTTCGTAAAACCAACCTGGCTGGTCTGATGGACGGTTACTTCCACCACGAAGCGTCTATCGAAGGCGGTCAGCACCTGAACGTTAACGTAATGAACCGCGAAATGCTGCTCGACGCGATGGAAAACCCGGAAAAATATCCGCAGCTGACCATCCGTGTATCTGGCTACGCAGTACGTTTTAACTCCCTGACTAAAGAACAGCAGCAGGACGTTATTACCCGTACTTTCACTCAATCTATCTAATAGATTTGACTGAAATCGCGATTAAAAACGCGTAAAATGAAGGCTCCACCTCGGTGGGGCCTTTCTTATAATCGACACTCGCTGAGTGGATTTTGCTTGCTGACTTCTATACTGAAGTTAACAAGCAAAATAAACTCGACGCGGCTTTATAACCGTGCTCGCAAACCTGGCTGTAAAGCTGGGAAGAACTGGAGATAACACCGCAATGTCTGTAATTGGTCGTATTCACTCCTTTGAGTCCTGTGGCACCGTTGATGGCCCAGGCATCCGTTTTATTACCTTCTTCCAGGGCTGCCTGATGCGCTGCCTGTATTGCCACAACCGTGATACCTGGGACACCCACGGCGGTAAAGAGATCACCGTTGAAGAGCTGATGAAAGAAGTGGTGACCTACCGCCACTTTATGAATGCTTCCGGCGGCGGTGTGACCGCGTCCGGCGGTGAAGCTATTCTGCAGGCCGAGTTTGTGCGTGACTGGTTCCGCGCTTGCCACAAAGAAGGGATTCATACCTGTCTTGACACCAATGGTTTCGTCCGTCGTTATGATCCGGTCATTGATGAACTGCTGGAAGTGACTGACCTGGTGATGCTCGATCTTAAGCAGATGAACGACGACATTCACCAGAACCTGGTTGGCGTCTCCAACCATCGTACGCTGGAGTTTGCTCAGTATCTGTCGAAGAAAAACATCAACGTCTGGATCCGCTACGTCGTGGTACCAGGCTGGTCAGACGACGACGACTCCGCGCATCGTCTCGGCGAGTTTACCCGCGATATGGGCAACGTTGAAAAAATCGAACTGCTGCCTTATCACGAGCTGGGGAAACACAAGTGGGTAGCGATGGGTGAAGAGTACAAGCTGGACGGCGTACACCCACCGAAGAAAGAGACCATGGAGCGCGTGAAAGGCATCCTCGAGCAGTATGGTCATAAGGTGATGTACTAACTCCCCTGCTCATCCCGGCGTCGCTTGCGCTCGGCCGGGCTACCGATTTTAAACCCGGCTTTATGCCGGGTTTTCTTTTAGCGCTTTTTGCGCGCCAACAGTGGGAAGATCAGCCCTAACCCCACCAGCACAAACGGCGTGGCCACGTTAAGCGATAGCTGGAATGCCCACTCCGGCGTAAAGGCGGTCATTTTCGGGAAAATGCCGGTCAGACAGGCAAACGCGGTAAACAAGAAGCACCATACGCCAACCGTCATCGCCAACGAACGATTACGGATAAAGACATACTCCGACTGATATTTCTGCCCCAGACGAATTACCGCGATAAACGCGACGAACACCCACAGATAGCGCAGCGGCATCACCACAGAGTTGAGATTGAGCAGCCATTTGTAGAGATTGTTCATATCACCAATACCCAGCGTCGGTAACATAATCAGCAATGCGACCAACACCAGCGTCAGCAGATACCCGTTCACCGGTGTGCCTGAAGCGTTAGTTTTACAGAGCTTCTGCGGGATATAACGGCTGTCGGCATCGCTCAGCAGCACCTTTAGCGGCGCATCGATGGAGAACACCAGCGCGGCAACCTGCCCCAGCGTGTTCGCAATGGCATAGATCACCATCAGAGAGTTGCCCATGTGGTAATAGCCCCCCAGTTTCTGGAAAGCATAATACTGACCGTTAGCCATCAGATCGTCAGGAATATGGTTAGAGTCGAACATCATTCCCATTGCCAGTGAACCGAGGATCGCGCACACGGCAACCATGACCGCCAGAAAGATCATTCCGCGCGGAAACTCTTTTCCCGGGTTACGGGTGTTATTGACGTACGGTGAGATCTTTTCAGCCCCGCCCACCGCGAACACCAGCATCGAAATGGTGGTGATATAGGTGAAGTCAAAATGCGGAATAAAGGTTTGCCAGGTAATATTGGTGGTGGCGATTTTCACCTCGGTGATAGCCGGTGCCGTCACCGCCATCACCACGTACAACAGCGACATCACGAACATGGCGATCCCGGCAATCGACCCTACCAGCTTCAGCGACTTCATCCCTCGGGATGCCACCCACATGAAGAAGACGAAAAGCGCCAGCGTAAAGCCCTGAAGCGCCACCACGCCATACTCGGTGATAAGCGAACCGTTTCCCTTTATTGCCCAGCCCAGCGCAATCAGAATGGCCTGCGGCTTCTGCGCCAGATAAGGAATGTGGACAACCCAGTAGGTCCAGGCAGCCAGATACGCCAGCCCCGGCCCCATCGTATTTTTAATCCAGGTGCTAACGCCCCCCTTCCCATCCTTAAAGGTCGAACCAAGCTGGCCGACGATAAGCGCGTAAGGTGTGAAATAGAGTGCGAAGATAAACAGCCACGAGAAGACAACTACCAACCCCTGGTTGGCGTAGTTATTGACGACGTTGCCGAAACCCCAAACCGTAATAAACGACATCAGCGCGATGTTATACCACCGCAGCTGCTTTTCTTGTTCGCCTGCCATAAACTCCGTTCCTTGAATGTTATTGTTCGCGAATGCGATTTTTATCGACGGATGATTATGCGAGCACTAATCCAAAATAGGTAACGCGAGCGTGCAAAATTACAACATCTCGCACATTTAATCGGGTTTATTGTCTGGAAGTCAGAAGAATATAAGCTCGCCCCCACCTACGCGAAAGCGACGTGGCAAACCTTAGTATAGCGATGCAGGAAAGAATGACGCGTCATGTTTTCATAACGCGTCAGCAGGATCAGGCGTGAGCCACCGGGGTAGGATGATGTCCGGCTTTGCGCAGCAGCATCATCAGATATACAAACGATACCCCAGCAATCATGATGAACAAGAGGTTGTCGGAATAACTTTGCATCAGCATTGCCGTCAACGATGGTCCCACCAGGCTGCCGATGGTATAGCTCAGCAGCAGCGCCTGGTTCATCGAGACGAGTTGATGATGTTCCACCTTCTCGCAGGCCCAGGCCATTGCCACCGGATATAACGTGAAGCCCGCAGCGCCGAGAATAAACAGCGCGGGTGCCATTGCAGCCTGGCTCAACATGCCTAAGCAGCCAATAATGACCACAAAGACCTGAACGCGCAGCACCATCAGGCGCCCATAGCGGTCTGCCAACCGGCCAATCGGCCACTGACCGAGGATCCCCGCGCTGACCATCACCGCCATCCAGAACCCAATACCGGAATCGCTGACGCCACGGTGGTTCAGGTACAGCGGCATCAGGCCATAAAGCGAGCCCAGGACAATCCCGGAAATAATGCAGCCATTAACCCCCAGACGAGCCTGACGCAGTTTGAACATTGGCCAAACGCGAGCACTTTCATCCTGCGCTTCGTCTTTCTGGTTCACAATGCGGGTAAACAGCAGCGGTAAAATGCCTGCCAGCACCACGCCGGTTATCAGCGGAAGAATGGTTGCCATATCCGTCGGCAATCTGCTGACGATAACCTGTCCCAGCACGGTCCCGATGTAATACATCATCATATAGGCCGCCAGCAGGCGACCGCGGTTACGTGAGGTGCCGCTGCACATCAGCGCGCTCTCGACCACTACCCAAATCATGGCGCAGCCAACGCCCGCGATAAAGCGCCAGAACATCCAGCTCCAGAAGCCCACCATAAAGCCGAGCCCCACGCAGCCCGCGGCAAAAATCAGCGAGGCGATGTAGTAACTGTAATTAAAACCAAGACGCTTAATCAGCCGCCCGGTGAGCATGGTGCCAACCAGGTTGCCGGTAAAATAGGACGAACTCACCACTCCCACCTGCCAGGTAGGCAGATTTTCATGGGCGAGCCAGAGCGGGACGAGCGTGTTTAATACCGCGATCGCCAGCGTCAATAACAGTAGGCCGCAGAGCAGCAATAGCACTGGGCGAGTATAGGTGGTCATGGGTTCAAAACCGTGAGGATAGACAGATTTCGTGCGCATCATGCCACTGCCAAAAACATTGTCAATCCACCTGATTTCAACGGCAGAAGGCTTTCTGGCTCAACGATTGACGTTTCTTATTCAACGCAACGATAAGCCGCGGTTAAGTTTACTTATTAGATTGTTTTAATTGAAAAATAGCAGAATAGCCGAATGAGGGTTCAGTCGAAAAAATTCATGGACAAAAAGTGCCAGGGCAAGCCTGCCCTGGCAGCTTATTTTGCTTAGCTGGCGACCGCCATCCCGACGGTCATGTGCAGACCGTAGAATACGCCACGGCCAATCATCTCACCGACCAACACCAGCACAAACGCCAGGCTCAGCAACGGTAACGCGGGTTGATAGCCTTTGAGCTGCGGAGCAACCCAGCAGACCAGCGCCAGAGCGATTGCCACGATACGCCACGCCATCAGCGAGCCGTAATCAGGCACCAGCGCGGAAGCCTGCTGGATTGAGCTCTGAATGGAAGCCAGCTCAACGCCCTGCATCGTGGTGACAATCACGCTCACCACCAGCGCAGCAAGGCTGATAACCGGCAGCAGGCGCATACCCCAGCCTTCAACGCCTGCCCAGCGCAACAGCAGGTAACCCAGCAGCGGGCCGCCGATAAACAGCGTCAGGAAGAAGCTCAGCGGCGTCCAGATGGTGTACCAGGTTGGCACGGTATCGATGGTGTTATAGACACGCACCATCATCCAGACAAACACCACGCCCAGCACCATCGTCACCACCAGCCACACGCTGCGCAGCGCGCAGGAGAGTTTGCTGGTGACCGCCAGCAGCCAGCCAATGCCGCCGACCGCAAAGAAGATTGCGCCGCTGGCAATTTCGTTACTGAGCGAGGAAGCTCCCACGCGGTTCAGCGAGTTAAAGGCGCGCATTGGCGAACCGAGGTGCAGCGTTGAGGCGATAAAACCAATGCCCATCAACACCCACAGCGCAAACATGCTCAGCACCACGCGCTGCTGCTGTTCTCGAGGGAGTTGCCCCTTGAGCAATGCCAGTGCCAGGACGATAAACCCACCTGCTACGCACTGCCCAAAGACCGTGAAGATCATCAACGGCCATTCATGCCATCCACTTCCCATCTTACACCTCCTTCGGATTGGCCAGATAGCCAGTGGTATCGCCGCACGGACGTGCATTGGCGTTAGGTTTAATCACAATGCTTGGTTTCGTGAAGTGTGCCGATGGCAGCGGTGCCACCGCCGCCAGCGTACCGTGCTTCTGACGCAGCTCTTCGATTGGGCCAAAGTCCAGCGCGCGCAGCGGGCAGGATTCCACACAAATCGGTTTCTTACCTTCCGCCACACGCTCGTGGCAGCCGTCACATTTGGTCATGTGACCTTTGGCTTCGTTGTACTGCGGTGCGCCGTACGGGCAGGCCATGTGACAGTAGCGACAGCCGATGCACACATCTTCGTTGACGACCACAAAGCCGTCTTCGCGTTTGTGCATCGCGCCGCTTGGGCACACTTTGGTACAGGCCGGGTCTTCGCAGTGGTTACAGGCGATGGACAGGTAGTAGGCAAAGACGTTCTGATTCCAGACGCCGTTGTCTTCCTGCCAGTCACCGCCTGCGTATTCATAAATACGGCGGAAGCTGACGTCCGGGGTTAAGTCTTTGTAATCTTTACACGCCAGCTCGCAGGTTTTACAACCGGTGCAACGAGCGGAGTCAATAAAAAAGCCATATTGGGTAGTCATCGGTTACTCCTTACACCTTCTCAACCTGGACAAGGTTCGTGTGCGATGGGTTGCCTTTCGCCAGCGGCGACGGACGTTGGGTGGTCAGCACGTTAATGCTCCCGGCCTGGTCAATACCTTTAGCATCCGGGTTGTACCAAGCCCCCTCACCCAGCGCGACGATGCCCGGCATCATTCGCGGCGTGACCTTAGCTTCAATATGCACTTCCCCACGATCGTTAAAGATACGCACACGATCGCCGTTGGCGATGCCGCGTTTCTTCGCATCCAGCGGGTTGATCCACATCTCCTGACGACAGGCCGCTTTCAGCACATCAACGTTGCCGTAAGTCGAGTGAACGCGAGCTTTGTAATGGAAACCGGTCAACTGCAGCGGGAATTTCTCTGCCAGCGGATCGTTGTAGTTCTCAAAGCCAGGGGTGTAGATCGGTAACGGATCGATAACATCGCCTTCGGCCAGTTCCCAGGTTGCGGCAATTTTTGCCAGTTCCTGCGAGTAGATTTCAATTTTCCCTGACGGCGTAGTCAGCGGATTGGCCTGCGGGTCCTCACGGAAGGCTTTATAGGCAACGTGATGCCCTTCAGGGTCACGCTGCTTGAAGATGCCCTGCTTGCGGAAGGTATCGAAGTCCGGCAGTTCCGGCACGGCCTGACGAGAAAGCTCATGCAGATGGCGCATCCATCCTTCCTGCGTCCGCCCTTCGGTGAACTGCTGCTCAACGCCCATACGTTTCGCCAGCTCAGTAGTCATCTCATAGATCGTTTTGCATTCGAAACGCGGTTTGATGACCTGATCGGTGAAGATAACGTAGGACATGTTGCCGCAGGAGGCATCCAGCGCGAAATCCATCTGCTCAGACGCAGTGCAGTCGGGCAACAGGATATCGGCATATTTCGCCGACGAAGTCATGTGGCAGTCAATCACCACAATCATTTCGCACTTCTTATCGTCCTGCAGAATTTCATGGGTGCGGTTGATTTCAGAGTGCTGGTTAATCAGGCAGTTACCGGCATAGTTCCAGATCATTTTGATCGGCACATCCAGCTTGTCTTTACCACGGACGCCGTCGCGCAGCGCGGTCATTTCTGGACCGCGAACGATCGCATCGGTCCACATAAACATGGAAATGCTGGTCTGTACCGGGTTTTCCAGCGTTGGCATACGCTCAAACGGTACCTCATAGGAGCCTTCACGCGCGCCGCTGTTGCCGCCGTTGATCCCGACGTTACCGGTCAGAATCGACAGCATGGAGATAGCGCGAGTAGCAATTTCGCCGTTAGCATGACGCTGTGGCCCCCAGCCCTGAGAGATATAGGCCGGTTTGGCCAGCGCAATCTCACGCGCCAGTTTCACGATACGCTCAGCAGGAATACCGGTAATGCTCGCAGCCCACTCCGGCGTTTTCGCCGTAGCATCGCTGCCTTGCCCCAGAATATAGGCTTTATAGTGACCGTTTGCCGGTGCACCTTCCGGAAGCGTTTTTTCGTCGTAGCCAACGCAGTATTTATCGAGGAACGGCTGATCGACCAGGTTTTCGGTGATCATCACCCACGCCAGCGCTGAAACCAGCGCCGCATCGGTACCAGGACGGATAGGGATCCACTCATCTTCACGCCCTGCACCAGTATCGGTATAACGCGGGTCGACGATAATCATGCGGGCATTCGATTTCTGGCGCGCCTGCTCCAGGTAGTACGTGACCCCGCCGCCGCTCATACGCGTTTCGCCCGGGTTATTGCCAAACAGCACGACCAGCTTGCTGTTTTCGATATCTGACGGGCTGTTACCGTCGGCCCAGCCGCCGTAGGTGTAGTTCAGGCCCGCGGCAATCTGCGCAGAAGAGTAGTCACCATAGTGGTTGAGGTAACCGCCGCAGCAGTTCATCAGGCGAGCAACCAGGGTTTTTCCCGGTGGCCAGGAGCGGGTCAGCGTACCGCCAAGGGTACCGGTACCGTAATTGAGATAGATGGATTCGTTACCGTAATCTTTAATCAGCCGCTTCATGTTGTCGGCAATGGTGTCAAAAGCTTCTTCCCAGCTGATGCGCTCGAATTTACCTTCGCCACGTTTACCGACCCGCTTCATCGGGTACTTCAGACGATCGGGATTATAGACACGACGGCGCATGGAACGACCGCGCAGACAGGCGCGAACCTGATGCAAGCCGTCGTAGTTATCATCACCCGTATTATCCGTTTCGACGTATTTAATCTCGCCATCGACAACATGCATGCGCAGCGGGCAGCGGCTTCCACAGTTAACCGTACACGCACTCCAGGTTACGCGCTCTGCCGCCGTACTCGGCGCAATCGCCTCGGCAGCATTCACGATGCGGCTGAAGGGAAGCGTAAACGCACTGCTGGCCATCGCCAGTCCGCCAATGGCCGTGGTTTTCATCAAACCACGGCGGCTGACCTCGGCTGCCAATAAAGCATCGGGGGTTTCAGTTTTCATGGACTCTCACTTCGTTGCTAACATTGAAAACATCATCCTCTATATAGTCATTTATATAACGAAATACTGTTATTATAGTTTTATATGCTGGTGTTACTTAGAAGGGAGTATCAAACGTTCTACCCGAAGAGGTATTGTTCGGTATCAATGCGGATATAAAAAAAGCGCCTTTCGGCGCTTTTTTTGTGAAGCAGTGTAGGATTAACCGATGTATTCCAGACCGTTCATGTATGGACGCAGTACTTCAGGTACTTCGATGCGACCATCTGCCTGCTGGTAGTTTTCCAGCACGGCAACCAGCGTACGACCTACGGCCAGACCAGACCCGTTCAGGGTGTGAACCAGACGCGTTTTCTTGTCGGACTTGCTGCGGCAACGAGCCTGCATGCGGCGAGCCTGGAAATCCCAGACGTTAGAGCAAGAGGAGATCTCGCGGTAGGTATTCTGCGCTGGAACCCAGACTTCGAGGTCGTAGGTTTTGCATGCGCCGAAGCCCATATCACCGGTGCACAGAATGATTTTACGGTACGGCAGACCCAGCAATTGCAGGACTTTTTCCGCGTGACCGGTCATCTCTTCCAGCGCCGCCATAGAATCTTCTGGACGTACGATCTGCACCATCTCAACTTTGTCGAACTGGTGCATACGAATCAGACCACGGGTATCACGACCGTAGGAACCCGCTTCAGAGCGGAAGCACGGCGTGTGCGCGGTCATTTTGATCGGCAGATCGTCTTCGTCGATGATTTCATCGCGCACCAGGTTGGTCAGCGGCACTTCTGCCGTTGGGATCAGCGCGTAGTTGCTGCTGTCTGCTTCTTCTTCCAGCGGACGAGTATGGAACAGGTCGCCGGCAAATTTCGGCAGTTGACCGGTGCCGTACAGCGTGTCCTGGTTTACCAGGTAAGGCACATAGTTTTCGCTATAGCCGTGCTGTTCGGTGTGCAGATCCAGCATGAACTGCGACAGCGCGCGGTGCATACGGGCAATCTGGCCTTTCATCACGACAAAACGTGAACCGGTCAACTTAACGGCAGCGGCGAAGTCCAGCCCGCTGTGCATTTCACCCAGCGTAACGTGGTCGCGGATTTCGAAATCGAATTCACGCGGCGTGCCCCAGCGGCTAACTTCAACGTTGTCGTTTTCGTCACGGCCTACCGGTGCGTCGTCATGCGGGATGTTCGGGATAGTCAGCGCAATATCGCGAATCTCAGCCAGCAGAACATCCAGTTCTGATTTAGCGGCATCAAGTTGTTCGCCAAGCTTGTTCACTTCCAGGCGTAAAGGCTCAATGTCTTCCCCGCGTGCTTTCGCCTGGCCGATGGATTTCGATCGCGAGTTACGCTCTGCCTGCAGATTTTCAGTTTCTACCTGCAGTACTTTACGACGCTCTTCAAGAGCGCGAAGTTTATCTACATCCAGCTTAAAGCCCCGGCGTGCCAGTTTTTCTGCGACTGCGTCTGGCTCTGTACGCAGCAGATTGGGATCGAGCATGCTTATCCTATGCTTATCGAATTGAAAGTGGAGTATGCGACCACAGCCCGTGGTCGCAGAGGTACATCGACAACATTACCGCAACGACTGCACTAGCGGTAGCGTTTTGTGCGGCTATTTTGATCCTGTTCAGCGAGCCAGGCGAGCTTTTCGCCAATCTTGCCTTCAAGACCTCGGTTGGTCGGGTGATAGTAGCGCGTTTGTGCCATTTCGCTGGGGAAATACTCTTCACCAGCGGCGTAAGCATTTGGCTCGTCGTGGGCATAACGATATTCCTGCCCGTAGCCCATCTCTTTCATCAGTTTGGTTGGCGCGTTTCGCAGATGCACCGGTACGTCGTAATCCGGACGTTCGCGGGCATCGGCCATTGCTGCTTTAAAGGCGGTATAAACAGCGTTGCTTTTCGGTGCACAGGCCAGGTAAACAATCGCCTGCGCAATGGCCCGTTCCCCTTCCGCCGGACCAACGCGGGTAAAGCAGTCCCAGGCGGAAATCGCCACCTGCATCGCGCGCGGGTCAGCGTTGCCGACATCTTCTGAAGCAATGGCAAGGCAACGACGAGCAACATAGAGCGGATCGCCACCCGCGCTGATAATGCGGGCGTACCAGTAGAGCGCCGCGTCGGGCGCGCTGCCGCGTACCGATTTATGCAGCGCCGAAATCAGGTCATAAAAGCGGTCACCTTTGTTATCAAAGCGAGCGCTGCGTTCACCGGCAATTTCAGTCAAAAGCTGGGGCTGCAAGACGCGCTTGCCGGCATCATCCAGCTCCGCCATATCAGCCATCATTTCGAGCGTATTGAGCGCACGACGGGCATCGCCGTTGACCAATTCGGCAATCGCGCGGCGCGTGTCGTCCGGCAGAACAATATCCTGCCCGCCGTAGCCCCGTGCTTTGTCTTCCATGGCTTGAGTCAATACCTGTTCAATATCCTCGGTGGTCAGGGATTTCAGCAGATAGACACGGGCACGGGAGAGCAGCGCCGAGTTCAGCTCAAACGAGGGGTTTTCGGTGGTCGCACCAATAAAGGTGATGGTGCCGTCTTCAATATGCGGCAGGAAGGCATCCTGCTGGCTTTTGTTGAAGCGATGAACTTCATCTACAAATAGAATGGTTCGACGCCCAGCGTTGCGGTTCTGTCGGGCACGCTCGATGGCTTCACGAATCTCTTTCACTCCGGAGGTAACAGCAGAGATTCGCTCAACGTCGGCATTCGCGTAGCGAGCAATCACTTCCGCCAGCGTCGTTTTCCCCGTGCCCGGCGGCCCCCAAAGGATCATCGAATGCAGGTGTCCGGCTTCAATAGCGCGCGGCAGCGGCTTGCCGGCAGCCAGCAGATGCTGCTGGCCGATATACTGCGCTAAGTTTTCTGGCCGCATACGCGCGGCCAGAGGTTGGAAGGTATTATCAGAAAAATCGAGCGACAAATTGCCCACGCCTGCCTCTTACTTACGCTGATCGTCCACCGTCACGCCCTGCGGCGGTGTAAAGGTGAATTTAGACGCCTCTATCGCACCGTTCTGCTGCGATTTCAGTTGATAACTGCTGCGCTGATCGTCCTGTTCAATGGCGCTGAACTGATGAATCGTGCCATCACGACCAACGTTAATCGTAAATTTCTTCAGGTTGCCGTTGCTGCCGCGCGGCGTCAGCACAAAGTCATCACCGGTCTGCTGAATATTATACTGCTGCCAGTCGCTGGCCTGGTTGCGGGCAATCAGCATAAACGGCGTATTGCCCGTCGCATCTTTCAGCCAGGTAGCCGTCGCCTGTTCAACAAACGGGTTGTAGAACCACAGCGTTTTACCGTCAGACACCAGAATGCTTTCATCCGGCTGCGTCATGTGCCAGTTAAACAGGTTCGGACGTTTTACCCACAGATCGCCCTGGCCTTCCTGCACCGCGTTGCCGCTGCCGTCGGTCACTTTCTGGGTGAAGCTGGCGTGGAAGCTGCTCACTTTATCCAGACGGCTTTTCAGGTCGCCTGCGGCATCAGCCCATACGCTGCTGACAACAAAGCTGGAAAGTAATGCACACGTGATCGCGATCTTTTTCATTATTAATCCTTAAATAGCTTCATGCTCCCGGCAGGAGAGCCTCTGGCACTCACTCTAAGACTTCGCCCAGAGCGGTGACAGAAGAAAATACTGAATTCTGACTTATTTACCCATCTTTGCAATCAATCGAACGGCGGCGGTGCCAGCACCTCACGGTTGCCGTTGTGCCCCTGCTCGCTGACGATCCCCTGCGCTTCCATCTGTTCGATGATACGGGCTGCACGGTTGTAGCCAATGCGGAACTGGCGTTGTACGCCGGAGATTGATGCCTTGCGTTTCTGGGTCACAAAGTTGACCGCCTGATCGAACAGCGGATCCAACTCTTCGCCACCATCAAAGCCACCGCCGCCGCCTTCACTTTCGGTGTCGGAGGTAATGCCATCAACGTACTGCGGACGACCGCGAGCCTTCCAGTCCTGAACCACCGCATGCACTTCCTGGTCACGGACAAACGCCCCGTGAACGCGCACCGGGTTGTTGGAGTTAGGGCCAGCGTAGAGCATGTCACCCATTCCCAGCAGCGACTCAGCGCCGCCCTGGTCAAGAATGGTACGGGAGTCAATTTTACTCGAGACCGTAAACGCAATACGGGTTGGAATGTTGGCCTTGATAAGGCCGGTAATCACATCCACCGACGGACGCTGGGTTGCCAGAACCAGGTGGATACCCGCAGCACGCGCTTTCTGCGCCAGGCGGGCGATCAACTCTTCCACTTTCTTACCGACGGTCATCATCAGGTCGGCAAATTCATCAACCAGAACCACGATGTACGGCAGTTTTTCCAGAACCGGATGCGTCGCATCCATGCTGTCGCCCGGTTTCCAGTATGGATCCGGAATTGGACGGCCCATGCGCGCCGCTTCAGCAATTTTATCGTTATAGCCAGCAAGATTTCGCACGCCAAGCGCCGACATCAGTTTGTAGCGACGTTCCATTTCGTTGACGCTCCAGCGCAGGGCGTTGGCAGCATCCTTCATGTCGGTTACCACTTCAGTCAACAGATGCGGGATCCCTTCGTAGACCGAGAGTTCCAGCATTTTCGGGTCGATCATGATGAAACGTACGTCCTCAGGCTGCGCTTTGTAGAGCATGCTGAGGATCATGGCGTTCACGCCGACGGACTTACCGGAGCCTGTTGTACCAGCAACCAGCAGGTGTGGCATCTTGGCGAGGTCAGCAACCACCGGCTCACCGGCAATATCTTTACCCAGCACCACGGTCAACGGTGATGGGTTATCACGGAATTTGTCGCAGTCGAGCACTTCGCGCAGGTAAACGGTCTGACGCTTTTTGTTCGGCAGTTCCAGGCCAACATACGGTTTACCCGGAATCACTTCCACCACCCGTACCGCAACGGTCGAGAGAGATCGCGCGAGATCTCGTGACAGGTTAGAAATTCGTGCCGCCTTCACGCCAGGCGCCAGATTCAGCTCGAAACGGGTGATAACCGGGCCCGGAGAGTAGTTCACGACGTCCGCTTTAATGCGGTAATCGGCCAGACGAGTCTCAACCAGACGCGCCATCTGTTCCAGCGCGAAGGTGTCTACCGGCTCCACTTCCGTTGGCGGCGGAGTTAACAGATCTAACGAAGGCAGCGGCGTCGTCGGCTTCTGCAGCGGACGATCGTCGCCGTTACGCATGAGCAGCGGGTGAATCAGACTCTCCTGCGGCGTTACCGGCTGATGCACAGGCTGCTGTTGTGGCGGCTGCGCAAATTGCTGCTGAGGCTGATGATAGCCTTGTGCATGCTGCGGCGGCTGCTGATGGCCCTGAGCATACTGTGATGGCTGCTGCGGTTGAGACGGCGGCGTAACGGTAGGTTCCGGCATCACGCTCGGCGTGAACAATGGTGCCCTCGGCGTATCATCCACCAGAGTTTTCATCGGTGAGAATTCAAAATCGTCGAGAGAGAACGGATGCGCCCCTTCCGGTTGTTCGCTGGCGTAACGGTTCTGCTGAGATGCCGCAAACTGGCGTGCCAGTTCCGCTTCGGCTGCCGTATCCGCATCATCGTCGTCAGACACGAAATCATCATGACTTTCCGTTTCACCGTAACGCTGCTGCTGCGAGGCGGCAAACTGGCGAGCCAGTGCATCCTGCTGCATGGCATCGGCTTCATCGTCGGTCATTGGGTTGCTATCATCATGCTGATAACGTTCTGCCTCGCGAGCCGCCCGCTCTTCTGCCATCCGCTGGGAAGGCAGCTTAATACCATAAGATGCGAGCTCACGGCGCGTGGGTACACGGACTCGGTTAGGACGCGGCAGCTGTGGACCAATGCCCTCTTTAACCTGCGCACGCGGCCCTTCGGCAGGGCTAAACAGCGGTGCAGAGGCAGCCACCGCGGCGGCAGTTCCAGCAACGGCTGCTGCATGGCGTACGCTCGCGGCCACCGGAGCGACAGCGGCGGAAGGTTCTGGCGCAGAAACGGGAATAGACGGTGCAGAGGACGCGCGTTGTTCCATCGGCGCCAGCGGTTCTGGGATCGGTTGATACCATGCTGCCAGCTGTTCACGTTCGCGCGCGCGTTTCTCTTCTACTTCTTCGAAGTAGTACAACGGCGGGCGGTGCGCAGGCTTAACTTCTCCCTCTACAACAGGTTCCGGTTCAGCAACGGGAGCAGGTGTAACCTGCTGTTCGTTCAGATAATCCGGCTCAGCGGAGTATGGCTGCTCGTAAGCTGGCTGCTGCGGCTGAGCATACTGCGGCTGCTCGTAAACAGGCTGCTGCGGTTGAGCGTATTGCGGCTGCTCGTAAGCTGGCTGCTGCGGCTGAGCGTATTGCGGCTGCTCGTAAGCTGGCTGCTGCGGCTGAGCATATTGCGGCTGCTCGTAAGCAGGCTGCTGCGGTTGAGCATACTGCGGCTGCTCGTAAGCAGACTGCTGCGGTTGAGCATACTGCGGCTGCTCGTAAGCAGGCTGCTGCGGTTGAGCATATTGCGGCTGCTCGTAAGCAGGCTGCTGCGGTTGAGCATATTGCGGCTGCTGTACTGGCGGCCACCCTTCCGGCGCTGGCGCAATTACGGGGTCAACCGTGGTGGGTGCCGGAACGGCCTGCCATTCAACGGCGGGGGTTGGCACCGGCTGTTCGCTCACTGAAGGGGCTGCTAGCGCAGGCTCGGCTACCCAGGCAGCCGCCCCCGTCGCCGCAACGGCTTCCGTAACAGAATGACCATTCAGCAGCGGATCGTATTCATCATACCCTGCGGCACGGGTGGCGCTAGCGCCAGAGAACAGCACGTCATCAGGATCTACCTGCGCGGCATAGCCAGCGGCTTCAGGCTCATCCATACGACGGCCCGAAAACAGCGCTTCATCCGTTTTGCGGCCCATCGGGTTAGCGAATTTTTCGGCAATACGCTTACGGCGAGCCAGTGCCCCACGTAAGATGCGCGCACGACGAGATTCACGCGACGCTTTCTGCGTCTCCTCGCCGTCGTCTTCATATTCGTCTTCTTCTTCGTACTCGTCTTCATCGACCCAGGTATCGTCACGGCGGGTTCGGTTGCTGGCGAACGTCAGAATGTTGAGGATCCAACTGCCCATTTTCTCGGCGATGCTGACCCACGACCAGCCGGTAAAGAGCGTCAGGCCTGCGGCCCAGATGCAGAGCAGTGCGATGGTCCCGCCGCTGCTGTGCAACATTGGCTGCAGCGCGGTGCTGAGCAGGCTACCAATCACGCCGCCGGAGGCAAAGTACCAGATGTCATCCGCGTTTATCGCCGCGAGGCCGCATGAGGTAAGAATGATGGCCAGTACGCCAATCAGGCGCAGCGAGACGGCGAAGTAGTCGATGTACTCTTCGCTTGAACGGTGCCGCCAGGCAAACCAGCAGCCACCAACAATAATCACCGGTATGGTGTACGCCATCACGCCAAAAATGAAGAACAGCGTGTCAGCCAGCCATGCGCCGGAAGCACCACACAAATTGTGGATGGGTTCGTGCCAGGCCGTTTGTGACCAGCTAGGATCGGAAGGATTGAAGCTCAGTAGTGCAGCCATTAACCAGATGGCAAAAATGGCGCATAAAAGTAGTAACGCCTCAAGGAGCCGGCGTCCGCTGCTGAGTTTTGTGAGTTTGACTTCTTTGTCTTCTGTATATTCCTGGCTCAAGAAAGGCTCTCCAGGTGCCAAATGCTAAAACGGACAACAGTGCCAGATTGCGCCGACACTGTTGCTGTATGGATTAACAGGAGTGTAATCAAACTACGCTGATTTTGCACCTGTTCCGTTTTAGCGGGTCTTAATTACCAGACGATTACTCTGCTTGACCTCTTCCATGACGACGTAAGTACGAGTGTCGTTTACGCCTGGCAGGCGCAGCAGGGTCTCGCCAAGAAGCTTACGATAAGCTGACATGTCAGGTACACGGGTTTTCAACAGATAGTCGAAATCACCGGATACTAAGTGACATTCTTGAATTTCTTCAAGTTTTTGCACAGCGGCGTTAAATTGTTCAAACACGTCCGGCGCACCGCGATTCAGAGTAATCTCAACGAATACCAGCAGCGATGCATCCAGGTAATGCGGGTTTAACAGCGCGGTATAGCCCTGAATAAACCCCTGTCGTTCCAGACGACGTACGCGCTCAAGGCACGGGGTCGGAGAAAGTCCTACTCTTTTGGAAAGCTCGACGTTCGAAATACGCCCATCTTTTTGCAGTTCATTGAGAATGTTGCGGTCGATGCGGTCGAGATCTTTGCCAGGGCGTTTTTTACTATCTACCATTATTATTGTCTCTCTGTATTCCTTCCCTACTCCTGTCTTGACTCTGTGCACTTCACTGTTCAGAGCCTTCTCCCGATTTCAATGCGCCGTTGTTGCTGCAACGACGAATATCCCAGGGTATGTGTATGAGAAGCCCGGCGCCTCACGGCCACCCTCCGACATCACGTATGACGTCTGTCCACACCATACGTAGATTTCAGTGATCCGGGTAAAAATGGTATTTGCGTGCATGAAAATTCACCACACGCGAAACACTGCTTTTCTTCTTCCTTGAATGTTGTCGCAAAAGCACAGGGGATTGTCAAAGCAAAACATCTTTTTTTAGTACAACATGCCACATATTCATGAATCCTGGGTCCGGTTTCACATGTAATCATCTTATAATCATGAGCCTGGCAGTAGAAATAGTTATATTTATTGATGTTAAAATAGACAATCAATCGACTCATCCTATTACACATATCGTTAACAAAATCGCTATGCCCTTTTTTTACGCCTACAAATTCCCTACAATCGCGAACAATGTCTGCCAACAATTATGGGGATCTCATGGGCACGGCCAAACACAGTAAGTTGTTAATCCTTGGTTCTGGACCTGCGGGATACACCGCTGCGGTCTATGCTGCACGCGCAAACCTGCAACCGGTCCTGATTACCGGGCTGGAAAAAGGCGGTCAGCTGACCACCACCACCGAAGTCGAAAACTGGCCGGGCGATCCTAGCGACCTGACCGGTCCGCTGCTGATGGAGCGCATGCACGAGCATGCAACGAAGTTTGAGACCGAAATTATTTTCGATCATATCCACAGCGTGGATCTGCAAAACCGTCCGTTTCGCCTGACCGGCGACAGCGGTGAGTACACCTGTGACGCGTTAATCATCGCGACCGGTGCCTCTGCTCGCTATCTGGGACTTCCGTCAGAAGAAGCATTCAAAGGCCGCGGCGTTTCTGCCTGCGCGACCTGCGATGGTTTCTTCTACCGTAACCAGAAAGTCGCGGTTATCGGCGGTGGTAACACCGCGGTTGAAGAAGCGCTGTATCTGTCCAACATCGCCTCAGAAGTGCATCTGATTCACCGTCGTGATTCATTCCGCGCGGAAAAAATTCTGATCAAGCGTCTGATGGATAAAGTGGAAAGCGGCAATATCGTGCTGCACACCCATCGTACGCTGGAAGAAGTCACCGGTGACCAGATGGGCGTAAGCGGTCTGCGTCTGCGTTCTACCGAAAACGAAGAAATTGAATCGCTGGACGTAGCGGGTCTGTTCGTGGCTATCGGCCACAGCCCAAATACTGCCATCTTCGAAGGTCAACTGGCGCTGGAAAACGGCTACATCAAAGTGCAGTCCGGCATTCACGGCAACGCAACCCAGACCAGCATCCCTGGCGTGTTCGCCGCGGGCGATGTAATGGACCACATTTACCGTCAGGCAATCACCTCCGCAGGCACCGGCTGTATGGCCGCGCTGGATGCTGAGCGCTATCTCGACGGTCTGGCTGACGCTTGCAAATAACCTTTACAAGTCAGTAACAAAAGTAAAAAAGGCGACGATAAGTCGCCTTTATTTTTTCTGCGATGTAACATTGCCGCGCCTATAACTGAAACCATTATCCATAAGCACCTGCTAAGCGCCCAATGAATAAAAGTCGCCAACAAGAACTCACCCGCTGGCTCAAACAGCAAAGCGTCCTGTCACGCCGCTGGTTGATGACCTCCCGTCTGCTCGGCTTCGTTAGCGGTGTCTTGATCATCGCCCAGGCCTGGTTCCTTGCCCGCATTCTCCACCATATGATTATGGAGAACATCCCGCGAGAAGCGTTGCTGCTGCCGTTTATCCAACTGGTGCTGATCTTTATCCTGCGCGCCTGGGTGGTCTGGCTGCGCGAGCGCGTCGGTTTTCACGCCGGGCAGCAGATTCGATTTGAAATCCGCCGTCAGGTGCTCGACCGCCTTCAACAGGCCGGTCCAGCCTGGATTCAGGGAAAGCCTGCCGGTAGCTGGGCGACGCTTATTCTCGAACAAATCGATGACATGCACGATTACTACGCCCGCTACCTGCCGCAGATGGCGTTAGCGGCCTGCGTTCCCCTGCTTATCGTCGTTGCGATTTTCCCTTCAAACTGGGCTGCGGCGCTTATTCTGCTGGTCACCGCGCCGCTGATCCCGCTGTTTATGGCGTTGGTTGGCATGGGCGCTGCCGATGCCAACCGCCGTAACTTCCTGGCGCTCGCGCGCCTGAGTGGGCACTTCCTTGACCGTCTGCGAGGTATGGATACGCTGCGTATCTTTGGCCGCGGCGAAGCGGAAACGGAAAATATTCGCGAGGCATCGCAAGATTTCCGCCATCGTACGATGGAAGTGCTGCGCCTGGCCTTCCTCTCCTCCGGCGTGCTGGAGTTCTTTACCTCGCTCTCCATTGCGCTGGTCGCGGTCTACTTCGGCTTCTCATATCTCGGCGAGCTAAACTTCGGCAGTTACGGCACCGCAGTGACGCTCTCTTCCGGTTTCCTGGCGCTGATCCTGGCCCCTGAGTTCTTCCAGCCGCTGCGTGATTTAGGCACCTTCTATCACGCTAAAGCACAGGCCGTTGGCGCCGCCGACAGCCTGAAAACGTTCCTCGAAGCGCCGCTGGCGCATCCTGAACAGGGCGACCAGACGCTGGACACCAGCGAACCTGTCACGCTTTGTGCCAAAGACCTGTTTATCACCTCGCCAGAAGGCAAAATGCTGGTAGGACCGCTGAACTTCACGCTCAGCGCCGGTCAACGCGCTGTGCTGGTAGGTCTGAGCGGCTCCGGCAAAAGCTCGCTGCTGAACGCGCTGGCGGGGTTCTTACCCTACACTGGGTCGCTGAAAGTGAACGGCGTCGAATTACGCAACCTTCACCCTGAAGGCTGGCGCCGCATGATGAGCTGGGTTGGGCAAAACCCGCAGCTCCCAGCGTCCACGCTGCGCGAGAACGTGCTGCTCGGCAATCCTGATGCCAGTGAACAACAGCTGCAGCAGGCGCTGGATAAAGCCTGGGTGAGCGAATTCCTACCACAGCTACCTGATGGTATCGACACCGTCGTGGGTGAACAGGCCGCACGTCTGTCCGTCGGTCAGGCCCAGCGCGTCGCCGTGGCCCGCGCCCTGCTCGCCCCCTGCCGTTTACTACTGCTGGATGAACCTGCCGCCAGCCTGGATGCCCACAGCGAACAGCGCGTCATGCAGGCGTTAACCGAAGCCTCAACCCAGCAAACCACGCTGATGGTAACCCACCAGCTTGAAGGCCTTACCGAGTGGGACGCTATCTGGGTAATGGAGAACGGTCAGATTATTGAGCAGGGAACGTATCAGCAGTTGGTTGATGCTAACGGCGTCTTCACAAGCCTATTGGCCAGCCGTCAGGAGGAGATCTAAATGCGCGCACTGTTACCTTATCTGGCGCTTTATAAACGTCACAAGTGGCTATTGAGCCTGGGCGTTATTCTGGCGATTGTCACGCTGTTAGCCAGCATTGGCTTGCTCACCCTTTCCGGCTGGTTCCTCTCGGCCTCTGCGGTAGTCGGGTTTGCGGGTGCTTACACCTTCAACTACATGCTGCCTGCTGCTGGCGTGCGCGGTGCGGCGATTATTCGTACCGCTGGGCGCTACTTTGAACGCCTGGTCAGCCACGATGCAACCTTCCGCGTCTTGCAGCATTTACGCGTGTTCACCTTCAGTAAACTGCTGCCGCTCTCTCCTGCCGGACTGGCACGCTTTCGTCAGGGTGAACTGCTCAACCGCATGGTGGCCGACGTCGATACGCTCGATCACCTCTATCTACGCGTCATTTCACCGTTGGTCGGTGCACTGGTGGTCATTCTGGTTGTCACCGCAGGACTTAGCCTGTTGGACGTTGGCCTGGCGCTGACGCTCGGCGGCATTATGCTGGCCACGCTCATTATCCTGCCGCCGCTGTTCTACCGCGCCGGGAAACCTACCGGTGAGCAGTTGACGACCCTGCGTGGTCAGTATCGTCAGCAGCTTACCGGTTGGCTGCAAGGCCAGGCTGAACTGACGATTTTTAACGCCAGCCAGCACTATCGCAAACAGATGGAACAAACTGAGCTCAACTGGCACGACGCCCAGCGCCGTCAGTCGGAACTCACCGCGCTTTCTCAGGCTCTGATGCTGTTGATTGGCGGTGTGGCGGTGGTCTCCATGCTGTGGCTCGCCGCAGGTGGCGTTGGCACCAACAGCCAGCCAGGTGCACTGATTGCGCTCTTTGTTTTCTGTGCGCTGGCGGCCTTTGAGGCGCTCGCACCGGTCACCGGCGCGTTCCAGCACCTTGGGCAGGTCATCGCCTCGGCGCTGCGTATCAGCCAGATTATCGAACAGCAGCCAGAAGTCACTTTCCCAGAGCAGGCCGTAGCGCGACCACAGCAGGTGGCACTGACGCTGAACCAAGTGTCCTTCACCTACCCGCAGCAGACGCAGCCAGCGCTGGATAACCTTACGCTGTCTATCTCCGCTGGCGAACATATTGCGATCCTTGGCCGAACCGGCTGTGGTAAATCAACGCTGCTTCAGCTGCTCACCCGCGCCTGGGACCCTCAGCAGGGCGAGATTCAACTTAACGGCACACCGCTTTGTCAGTTTGATGAGCAGACGCTTCGTCAGACCGTCAGCCTGGTACCACAGCGCGTACATCTGTTCAGCGCCACGCTTCGCGACAACCTGCTGTTAGCGAAGCCTGACGCCCGCGATGAAGAGCTCAGCGATGTGCTACACCGTACCGGTCTTGAGAAGCTGCTTGAAGATACCGGTCTGAATAGCTGGCTTGGTGAAGGCGGCCGTCAGCTCTCCGGCGGCGAGCTTCGTCGTTTGGGGATTGCGCGTGCGCTGTTGCATGATGCGCCGCTGATGATGCTGGACGAACCCACAGAGGGGCTAGATGCCACAACCGAGAGCCAGATCCTTGAACTGCTGGCCGACGTGATGCGCCATAAAACGCTGCTGATGGTGACTCACCGCCTGCGCGGACTGGCGAGATTTAATCAGATTATTGTCATGGACAACGGGCAAATAATTGAGCAAGGTAATCATACAGAACTGCTGGCAAAACAAGGTCGTTACTACCAGTTTAAACAGCGCCTGTAGACTATGATTAGTTAACTCTGTTTCGTGAGGTCATCGCGACATGCGCCTTGTCCAGCTTTCTCGACACTCGATCGCTTTCCCCTCTCCTGAGGGCGCATTACGTGAACCAAACGGACTGCTCGCGCTGGGGGGCGATCTCGGCCCCGCGCGCCTGCTGATGGCCTATCAGCGCGGTATCTTTCCGTGGTTTTCTCCAGGCGACCCCATCCTGTGGTGGTCACCGGATCCCCGCGCCGTGCTGTGGCCTGAACAGTTTCACCTCAGCCGCAGTATGAAGCGATTCCATAAAACCTCTCCCTACCGCGTGACGATAAACTATGCCTTCAGCGACGTGCTCGCCGGCTGTGCGCAGGATCGTAACGAAGGTACCTGGATTACCACCAGTATCAGTCAGGCCTATCACCGGCTGCACGAGCTTGGTCATGCGCACTCCATCGAGGTGTGGCAGGAGAATACGCTCGTAGGCGGCATGTACGGCGTTGCAATGGGCGAACTGTTCTGCGGTGAGTCAATGTTCAGCCGCGCGGAGAACGCTTCCAAAACGGCGCTGTACGTCTTCTGTGAGGCATTCAGCCAGGCGGGTGGAAAATTAATCGATTGTCAGGTATTAAATAGCCATACCGCCTCACTAGGCGCCGTAGAAATACCCCGTCGAGATTATCTTGAGCATCTTGATACTCTGCGCGTACAACCCCTCTCCGATAAGTTCTGGGTGCCCAGAGCGCTCTTTTTACCTGAAGCGTAAATGATTTCAGCACAATTCCCAGCAGGATGATATAATTGCCAACGAGAGTCGCTTCTGCCTTTTACCCCGCCGACGTTTGGGAATCATTCGAGTCAGATAACGCCCACGTTTATCCTGCTGTTTCCAGCCTGGTTCGTGCCCATCACACGATGCATTTGTGTGGTGAAAGGGTAATGCGCAAAAACGACTTTCGCCGATTAAGACGGACAATTCTTTACTTACTTGATGAACTTCGGCATTATCTTGCCGGTTCAAATTACGGTAGTGATACCCCAGAGGATTAGATGGCCAAAGAAGACAATATTGAAATGCAGGGTACCGTTCTTGATACGTTACCTAATACCATGTTCCGCGTAGAACTGGAAAACGGGCACGTGGTTACTGCACATATCTCCGGTAAAATGCGCAAAAACTACATCCGTATCCTGACGGGCGACAAAGTGACTGTTGAGCTGACCCCGTACGACCTGAGCAAAGGCCGCATTGTCTTCCGTAGTCGCTAATCTCCGCAGATAATGAGCGTCTGGCGCTACTTTCGCCGAGCGCTATTTGCCGAATATTAATGCCTCGCTTATTGCGGGGCATTTTTTTGCCTTTCGCCTATCACTTCAAAAATTGTGCGTTTCGGTTTACGCGATTTTTGCCAGTGATGATGCTCGCGCAGCCCTTCCGCTGACTCTTCTGCCACCGCGCGTAGCTCATCGCTATCCGCTTCATGACGCAGCTGATGATCGGCATTTTTAACCCACAAAAACTGATGACCTTTATGTCCGGCCATGAGTTGGCCTGAGAATAACGCGCAGGTGAGTAAAATCACCGATAACAATTTTGAAAACATTATGCCACCGCTTGGTTATATTCTGCCTCCATCATGCCAACCCTTACGTCTGGTTATTATCTAACTGTTCAAATTTGCGCAAATGGAATGTCAGCTAAACAACGAAGATGGCGCATAAAAAAACCGAGCTGTTGTCAGCTCGGTTTTTGTTTTTTACCGCAAGCGATTAACGTTAATGCGCTGCTTCTGGCTTGTGCTTCTGCGCACTCTGGAAGCCGTAAGTCAGCTCGTTCTTCTCGTTGTCGAGCGCCACGGTGACCTGGCCGCCGTCAACCAGCGAGCCAAACAGCAGTTCGTTGGCCAGCGGTTTTTTCAGGTTGTCCTGAATCACACGCGCCATAGGACGCGCCCCCATCGCACGGTCGTAGCCTTTCTCGGCCAGCCAGTTGCGGGCCTCCTGGCTGACTTCCAGCGACACGCCTTTTTGATCCAGTTGAACCTGCAGCTCGACGATGAACTTGTCCACCACCTGATGGATAACGTCGGTCGACAGATGATCGAACCAGATAATATTGTCCAGACGGTTACGGAACTCTGGCGTAAAGATCTTTTTGATCTCTTCCATCGCGTCGGTGCTGTTGTCCTGCTGGATAAGGCCAATCGATTTGCGCTCGGTTTCACGTACGCCGGCGTTGGTGGTCATCACCAGCACCACGTTACGGAAATCGGCTTTACGACCGTTGTTATCCGTCAGCGTGCCGTTGTCCATCACCTGCAGCAGCAGGTTAAAGACGTCCGGGTGCGCTTTTTCGATTTCGTCCAGCAGCAGTACCGCATGCGGATGTTTGATAACCGCATCGGTCAACAGGCCGCCCTGGTCAAAACCAACGTACCCCGGAGGCGCACCGATAAGGCGGCTCACCGTATGGCGTTCCATATACTCGGACATATCAAAACGCAGCAGCTCAATGCCCATCGCCTTCGCCAACTGGACGGTCACTTCTGTTTTACCTACCCCTGTCGGGCCAGCAAACAGGAAGGAGCCCACCGGACGATGATCGTGGCCGAGGCCCGCGCGGCTCATCTTAATGGCTTCGGTCAACGCATCGATGGCATTATCCTGGCCGAATACCAGCATTTTCAGGCGATTGCCGAGATTTTTCAGCGTATCGCGATCGCTCTGGGAAACGCTTTTCTCCGGGATACGCGCAATACGCGCAACCACGGATTCAATATCCGCCACGTTGATCGTTTTCTTACGCTTGCTCACAGGCATCAGACGGGCGCGGGCGCCTGCCTCATCAATCACGTCAATGGCCTTATCCGGCAGATGACGATCGTTGATGTATTTCACCGCCAGCTCCACCGCCGCACGCACCGCTTTCGCGGTATAGCGGACGTCGTGGTGCGCTTCGTATTTCGGTTTCAGGCCGTTCAGAATCTGCACGGTCTCTTCGACCGACGGCTCGGTAATATCGATTTTCTGGAAACGACGCGCCAGCGCCCTGTCCTTCTCAAAGATATTGCTGAACTCCTGGTAGGTGGTAGAGCCCATCACGCGAATCTTGCCGCTGGAGAGCAGCGGTTTAATCAGGTTAGCGGCATCCACCTGTCCACCCGACGCGGCACCCGCACCGATAATGGTGTGGATTTCGTCGATGAACAGAATGCTGTTGGTGTCCTGCTCTAACTGCTTGAGCAGTGCCTTAAAGCGTTTTTCGAAATCGCCGCGATACTTGGTGCCCGCCAGCAGCGAACCAATATCGAGCGAGTAGATAGTGCAGTCGGCCATGATTTCCGGCACGTCGCCGCGCACAATGCGCCATGCGAGGCCTTCGGCAATCGCCGTTTTACCCACGCCAGATTCACCCACCAGCAGCGGGTTATTCTTACGGCGACGGCACAGCACCTGAATAGCACGTTCCAGCTCTTTATCGCGGCCAATCAGCGGGTCAATTCCCCCGACGCGAGCAAGCTGATTAAGATTGGTGGTGAAGTTTTCCATACGTTCCTCCCCGCCTGCTTGCTCTTCGTTAGTTTGCTGATTCCCGGAATCAGAAGGCTGGCTTGGCTCGTCTTTACGCGTGCCGTGAGAGATGAAGTTCACCACGTCGAGACGGCTGACTTCATGTTTACGCAGAAGATACGCGGCCTGCGACTCCTGCTCGCTGAAAATCGCCACAAGGACGTTAGCACCGGTCACTTCGCTACGCCCAGAAGATTGGACGTGGAAGACCGCGCGCTGCAGAACACGCTGGAAGCTGAGCGTCGGTTGCGTTTCGCGCTCTTCTTCACTGACCGGCAGTACCGGCGTGGTTTGTTCGATGAAGGCTTCGAGTTCCTGACGCAGCGCCACCAAATCGACCGAGCACGCTTCCAGCGCTTCACGGGCTGATGGGTTGCTAAGCAGAGCCAGCAACAGATGCTCGACGGTCATAAACTCGTGACGGTGCTCGCGCGCTCTGGCGAAAGCCATGTTTAAACTGAGTTCCAGTTCTTGATTGAGCATAGGCACCTCCCCCAATTTTCATGCCTGTATCAGGCTTGTTCCAGCGTACACAACAGTGGATGCTCGTTCTCCCTCGCGTACTGATTCACCATGGCAACTTTGGTCTCGGCGACTTCTGCCGTAAAGACACCACAAATTGCTTTACCTTGATAGTGAACCGTTAGCATCAGTTGTGTTGCGCGTTCTACATCATAAGAAAAGAATTTTTGTAACACGTCAATAACAAACTCCATCGGAGTGTAATCATCATTGACCAATATCACTTTATACATCGATGGGGGTTTAAGCCCATCCTGAAGTTTATCTGCCGAAAGCTGGTCGAAGTCCAGCCAGTCTCTGGTCTTACTCATTGTCAGTCATCATTGTGGGTGTCATCTCTTGCTGCTGACGAGTCTGTTTGCACATTAGCGCACCGTATTATTCACGGAAATAATGACACATTTTCCGTCAACAGCGCCGCCATTCATTCCTGTGCATACATGTCCTAAATCTACTGTAGATCATAGATAGCTATCACCTATAGCTGTCATTCGCGAACTCTGTCACATTCCCGTCAATAGCGTTAACTGCTTCAAATTTTGACGCATTTTCCCCCTTCGGCCTCCTTCAAACGCTTGACGCACTGTGCGAAATATCTACATTGTACTGGCGAGAGTTGGTGAGGTTTTGAACAACTCCTGACTCCACCACCGGTTCATTCCATCTACTTATAAACGTATAATAGTGTTACGAAGGATGTCGAAGTATGGAAATGGGTACTGTTAAGTGGTTCAACAATGCCAAAGGGTTCGGATTCATTTGCCCGGAAGGCGGTGGCGAGGACATCTTCGCCCATTACTCCACCATCCAGATGGATGGGTACAGAACGTTAAAAGCCGGGCAATCCGTCCAGTTTGATGTCCACGAGGGGCCGAAAGGTAATCATGCAAGCGTGATTATCCCTCTGGAAGCAGAAACAGCCGCCTAGTGACTGCCCCATTGTGTACATCCCGCTGTCAAAATGCCAGTCCTTCTGACTGGCATTTTTTCATTTATTTTGCGTTTATTCTCGCGCCAGTGCATCAACCGGATCGAGCCTTGCCGCGTTGCGTGCAGGAAGCCAACCAAACAGCACGCCGGTCAGCGTCGAGCAGACAAATGCCGTCAGCAGCGCCAGCGGCGAGAAGCCAATTTCCCATCCCGGCAGCACCAGCTGTAGCAGAAGCGCAATCATCATCGACAGCGCGACGCCAATCGCACCGCCGACCAGACAGACCAGAATCGCCTCTATCAGGAACTGCTGCAGCACGTTGCTCGCCCGCGCCCCAACGGCCATACGAATACCGATTTCCCGGGTACGTTCCGTCACCGACACCAGCATGATATTCATTACGCCAATACCGCCAACCACCAGCGAGATAACAGCCACCAGCGTTAAGAACAGCTGTAATGTATGTGTGGTGCGTTCCGCCGTTTTCAAGACGCTGTCCATGTTCCAGACGAAGAAATCTTTTTTGCCGTGCCGCAGGTTTAACAACCGGGTGAGCTGCTCTTCAGCAATGCTGCTGTCGTAACCTTCTTTCACCCTGACGGTAATCGAGTTAAGCCAGGACTGCCCCATGACTCGCCCGGACATAGTGGAGTAAGGCAGCCAGACGCGGAGTATTTTGCTGCTGCCAAACATCGACTGCTTTTCATCCGCCACACCAATCACCGTTGCCGGCATATTGCCCACAAGAATCACTTCGCCCACGACGCTGGCCTTATTCGGGAACAGCTGGCGACGGGTGTTACTGTCGAGCACCACAACCTGCGAACGTTCAGCGGCCTGCACGTCGTTAAAGGTATTCCCCTCACTGAACGTCATACCGTAGACGTTAAAATAGTGCTGCCCAATGCCCTGAACGCTGGCGGCAACGTCAATGTTGCCAGCCCTGACGCGCAGGTTTTTTGACACTGAAGGCGTGACTGAGCTGACCCACGACTGCTTTTCAATCGCCAGCAGGTCGTCGTATTTCAGCGACTGCTGATACTGCGGATCGTCATCACCGAAATCTTTCCCCGGATAGACGTCAATGGTATTGGTGCCGATGGCGCGGATATCGGCCAGCACCATCTGCTTAGCCGCATCGCCCACCACGACGATAGAGACCACCGAGGCAATGCCGATAATAATGCCAAGCATAGTCAGCAGCGTACGCATCTTGTTGGCGACCATCGCGCGCCAGGCCATCGATAACGCTTCACGGAAACTGTTGCTGAACTGCCGCCAACCGGACGCGTCCTGTGCCGCTGGCTCGCGGGCTGCCGCCGCGGTCTGACGCGCTGGCGGGTTACGAATAATTTCCCCGTCGCGAATCTCAATCACCCGCTCAGCCTGCGCAGCAACCTGCGGGTCGTGGGTAACGATAATAACCGTGTGGCCCTGCTCTTTAAGCTGATGCAGTATTGCCATCACCTCTTCACCCGAACGGGTATCAAGCGCGCCGGTCGGTTCATCGGCGAGGATCACCTGGCCGCCGTTCATCAACGCGCGGGCGATACTCACGCGCTGCTGTTGACCGCCAGAAAGCTGTGATGGCGCGTAGTCCACGCGATCGGCAAGCCCAAGGCGCTGCAATAGCTGTCTGGCGCGATCAAGGCGGGCTTTGCGTTCCATGCCAGCATACACGGCAGGCACTTCAACATTCTGCGCCGCCGTAAGGTGAGACAGCAGATGATAGCGCTGGAAGATAAAGCCAAAATGCTCGCGCCGCAGCGCCGCCAAAGCGTCACTATCAAGCGTTGCGACATCGACCCCGGCAACCCGATAGGTGCCGCTCGTGGGCTTATCAAGGCAACCGAGAATATTCATCAGGGTCGATTTTCCAGAGCCAGAGGCCCCGACTATCGCCACCATTTCACCGGCGTTGATCTGCAGGGAGATCCCCTTCAACACATCGACGCTGCCGTCACCAGACGGGTAGCTTCGGCGAATGCCACTGAGTTCAAGCAGCGCGGTCATTTTACCGCCCCGGCTTTACCTTCTCCGATAATGACCTCATCCCCTTCTTCCAGCCCTTTAGCAATTTCAACGTCGGTGTCATTACGCGCGCCAATGACCACCTCACGCGTTTTCACTTCGCCATTACGCAGCAGGCGCACGTTATAGCGGTTTTCACCGACGCTATCGCCGAGTGCGGAAAGCGGGATAGTCAGTACATCGTTTACGCCACTCAGTTGGATATGCACCTGAGCCGTCATATCAAGACGCAGCACCGCCTGCGGGTTAGGGACTTCAAAACGGGCATAATAGAAGATGGCGTCGTTGACCTTTTCCGGGGTAGGCAGAATATCTTTTAGCGTGCCCTCATAGCGGGTCATTGGGTCGCCAAGTACCGTAAACCAGGCTTTCTGACCCGGTTTGAGATGAATAACGTCAGCTTCGGACACCTGAGCTTTAACCAACATCGTACGGAGATCCGCCAGCGTCAGAATATTAGGAGCCTGCTGGGCCGCGATAACCGTCTGTCCCTGTAAGGTGGTAATCTGCGTCACTTCGCCCGCCATCGGCGCCACAATGCGCGTGTAATCGAGGTTGGTTTTTGCGGTATCAAGAGAAGCCTGGTTACGCTTAATCTGCGCGTCAATCGTGCCTATTTGCGCCTTTTTAACCGCCATTTCGGTGGCTGCGGTATCGAGATCCTGACGTGAAACCGCCTGGGTTTTTGCCAGCTGCTGCTGACGTGAAAAGGTCACGCTTGCCAGCTTCCATTCGGCTTCCGCTTGCTGGCGCTGCGCCCGCAGCTCCATCAACGTCGCTTCCACCTCTTTTATCTGGTTCTGCGCCTGCTCCGGGTCGATAACCCCCAATAGCTGGTCTTTCACCACTTTGTCGCCGATATTCACCGACAGCGTTTTCAACTGACCGCTCACCTGCGCGCCGACGTCCACTTTGCGCAGCGCATCGAGTTTACCGGTGGCCAATACGCTTTGTTCAAGAGAGCCCTTGCGAACAATCAACGTCTGGTAGTTGGGTAATGGCGCATTCAGCGTTTTCCAGACCGCTACCATAGCGATAACCACGACGATAGCCGCGATCGCATAGCGTTTTTTAAACTTTCCCTTGATGTTCATAAAAATCCTGAATTCCCCAGTGTATTCGACAGAATGTAAAAGCAAGCGTAAACCAAAGATAAACAACTTCTAAAGAAACCTAAGATTTATCTGATGATTGAGATTCGGTTTAATTTTCCAATTGTAAACTTTTTAAAAGTTTATAACTCAGGTCGTCAGCTATGTCTCAGCTCAGTGATAATTCGCTCACCCCAACTCGTTCATTTACCAGCCTTGGCCTATTTTTCAGCCTATTGAGTGGACAATGGCGCCCAGGGGAACACTGGCACCAACGCAGCTTTCGGCGGAAGTTTATGCTGCGCTCTCTATTAATGCCACGATTAAGCCGTGACTTAATGCGTGAGCTTTCACAGTGGCCGAATCTTAGCGCCGTGATGGCCCGTCAGCCGCGCCTTCCTGTTCGGCTGCATCGCCCCTACCTGGCGATGAATTTTGATCGCCATATGGTGCTGGATGCCCTGCGTTATCACTATAAGCTGTTATCAGAGACAATGTCCCCAGAAGAGTTTGGGACCTATCTGAATTCGCAGTATTTACCGCTCGCCAAAGTCGAGGGGAAAAACGGTGAGATATTCAGCTTTGAAATGACCATGGAAATTAACCTGGACAAAGAAGGCGAGAGTACGCTCATTGTCCGTAACAACGACGGTGAAACGCTAGCGGAAATGACCTTCACCGTCCTCAACTACAATGCTAAGCGGACGCTGTTTATCGGCGGGTTACAGGGAGGCAGACGCGACCTTCCTCATGAAGCCATTCAGGAGGCCACCAAGGCTTGTCACGGATTGTTCCCTAAACGCGTGGTCATGGAAGCTGTGTGCCAATTTGCCAAGCGTCTGCAGGTTGAGCAGATCCTTGCCGTCAGCAATGAAAAACATATTTTCCGCAGCGAACGTTACCACGATAAGAACAAAAAAGTTCTCTCAGATTATGATGTGTTCTGGGAAGCCGTCGGGGGGATCTGCGATGAAGAGGGATACTTCCATATCCCTCTTGAGATACCTCGCAAGGATATTGCGGATATCGCCAGCAAAAAACGTGCGGAATACCGTCGTCGCTATGCGCTACTGGATGAAATCCAGCAGCAGATTCAGTTCACCGCTCAGCGTTAATCCGCTTTCCCGCGCGCCAGCCAGACGACGCGGGAAAACATTTTCTTCAGCAGCGGCGGCACGGCTTCGGTTCCGCGTCGGCCTGCCTCCATTGCCACCTCAATCGCCAGATCCGGCTTCGACGATCGGTGAATCGCCTTGGTAATCACCCGCCGCATATTCATCGGAATATTTTCCGGCAACTGCGCTACGCGATGATAAACGCTGGAAAACCCTTGTTTGTACATGAAGTGTTCCATATCCAGCGCCGGTAGCGTGGTCAGATGATGGTGCTCCTGGTCCCGGTCGTTGTTCACTAAACTGCGCACGGTCGCCGCATACTTTTTCCCCGCTTCATCGCCATCGACCAGCACGTGCCACTCGATACCCATTCGGCTGGCAAACTTAATCAGCGGTTTTAATCCCGACTGGGCAAACTCAATAACCTTCACCCCTTCAGCATCAAAGTGGTGGCCGCACTGACGCGCGAGTTCGTTGATGACCCAGGTTTCAGTCTCCCCTTCTACCAGCAACCAGCAGCGGGCAAACAGAGAGGAAGCACGATTAAAGCGGATATGGAAAGAGATACGTCGGCTGTCTTCGGCGTTCATGCCTTCCGGACCTAAGCGCCAGGCGGATACGCGAGAGGATTCGCGCACCAGCCGACAGACGTACTGCATCGGCGTCAGTGACAGGAGTTCGCCTGAGTTAGTGGTGGCAATACGCTGCAAAGGCAGCAGGTTCAGCAGGCTCCAGGCGACGGATAGCATAATCGGGTGCAGTCGCGTTTCCGGGTCCTCCACCAGCAGCAGCGGCCGGGCATCTTTGTCCAGCCTGACCGTCCCTTTCGCCTGAAGCAGAGTAGAAAACATGCCCAGCAGAATCACCCGGTGATTACGCGCACCGGGCTTGTCTATCATTCGGTTAATCAGATCAAGATAGCGCCAGCTCCGCTGTTCATCATGGGAACGACGGCGCATTAAGCGCTGAATTGCCGGGCCGGAACCCTGCTCAGAAAAGTAGTGTTCCAGCAGTTGCCCCATTGCCGAGAGGCCCTGACGGATTTGCCCGTCGCTCAAGTTTTGCGGGCTGGTGACCAGTTCGCGTGACAGAAAATCCAGCTGGCGGGCGGTAATTTCCACATCCGGGACGTTTGGCACCGTACCATTACGAATGCGCCGCATAAAACGGGCATCGCGCAGGCGCAGCACCGGCATCAGGCGAATTAACTCGCGAGCACAGGCATCGATATCATCAAGCTCCAGCGCCTGGCCGTCACAGTCAATAAAACTGCGCAGGGTCAACACGCTGCCGTCTGCGCCAAGCTCACCCTCAAGACGATAGAAAATTCGCTGGTAGCCATCGGGACATAACGACCAGCAACCAGATAACCCTCGGTAACGTCGCCCACGATAACGACCGGGTTCGTTCTCGCGAAAGGTCAGAATAATATGCAGATGGTGTTCGCGCCCCTGGATATCCCCCGGAGGGAACCAGAAATCATTACGGACGAAGTGGTAAAGCCCTTCATGCGGGGAAAGCAGCAGCGTTAATGCATCCAGCAGGCTCGATTTACCCCAGGCATTTTCGCCGATTAAGACATTATTTTGCTCCAGCATTAACGACAAACGGTTAATGCCGCGAAATCCTGCAATCTCGGTGCGTTCAAGAAGCATAACTCCTCCGTAACACAGGGCGCGCCTGCACTCCTTTCATCTTCGCAGTATAGCGGGATGCAGTGTCGTTGACACCCGCTTACCGCCCCACTTTCAGACGGAGTGATGCTTTATTAACCTCTAAAAGTAATAAAGTGCGCTCTCAATCACTCTTCACGATTATTCCGAAAATAATCCACTACACTCTAATTCAATGAATGGATTGTCTAAGGATTAACACCACATTGTTTTGCATCAAAGTTCGCGTATTTATTTAACTGGTTAAGGGATGACGTTAGTTTTTAAAATAACGCTGACTATACCTGCCGCTCATTTAAGGTCGGTATAAATTCAGTCGTCATCCTTTATGACGATGATATTTTTGATTCGAGGTGGTTATGTTTAGAAAATTGGCAGCAGAGTGCTTTGGCACCTTCTGGCTAGTATTTGGTGGTTGCGGTAGCGCGGTTTTGGCTGCGGCATTCCCAGAGTTAGGGATTGGCTTTGCGGGTGTTGCGCTGGCGTTCGGTTTAACCGTTCTCACCATGGCTTTTGCCGTAGGGCACATTTCTGGCGGTCATTTTAACCCGGCAGTGACGCTGGGCCTTTGGGCGGGCGGTCGTTTCCCGGCTAAGGATGTTATCGGTTATATTATTGCTCAGGTTGTTGGCGGGATTATCGCCGCGGCTATTCTGTACCTCATCGCCAGCGGTAAAGCCGGCTTTGATGCAGCAGCCAGCGGTTTTGCGTCTAACGGCTATGGCGAACACTCACCAGGCGGCTACTCCATGCTGTCTGCTATCGTGATTGAAATTGTGCTGACCTGTGGCTTCCTGCTGGTTATCCACGGTGCAACCGACAAAAATGCGCCTGCTGGTTTTGCGCCAATTGCTATCGGTCTGGCGCTGACCCTGATCCACCTGATCAGCATTCCTGTGACGAACACCTCCGTTAACCCGGCGCGTAGTACCGCTGTGGCTATCTTCCAGGGCGGCTGGGCACTGCACCAGCTGTGGCTCTTCTGGGTAATGCCAATTATTGGCGGTATCCTGGGTGGCCTGATTTATCGCACTCTGCTGGAAAAAAAATAAGTAGCCTGTAGGCCTGATAAGCGTAGAGCCATCAGGCAGCGACAGACACATTGCCGGATGGCGGCGTTGCCTTATCCGGCCTACAAAGACCCGCTCCGCCGGGTCTTTCTTTTTTCGTGGCTTTACTCAGAATGGGGTTTTCGGTAGTGTCTGTGCGCTATTTCAAAACTGCAAGGAACTGAGTCAGTCATGTTATCGGGATTGCTAATCATTCTGGTGCCGCTAATTATCGGCTACCTCATCCCCCTTACCCATCGCAGCGCACTGCAAATAATCAACCGTCTGCTGAGCTGGATTGTTTACCTTATTCTCTTTTTCATGGGGATCAGCCTGGCATTCCTGGATAATCTGGCCGAAAACCTGTTAGCCATTTTCCACTATTCTGCTATTAGTATTGTGGTTATTTTATTGTGCAATACGCTGGCGCTTTTCTGGCTTGAAAAAGCCCTGCCTTGGGGACATCCTCACCACCAGGAAAAATTACCATCGCGTTTAGCCATGGCGCTGGAATCATTAAAGCTATGCTTTGTGGTTATTGCCGGTTTTGCGGTTGGACTCAGCGGATTCTCTTTTTTACAGCACGCGACCGATGCCAGCGAATATACCCTTATCTTCCTGCTGTTCCTTGTAGGTATTCAGCTAAGAAATAGTGGTATGACATTACGGCAGATAATTCTCAACCGCCGCGGCATGGTCATTGCGCTGGTTGTCGTCGCCAGCTCGATGGTAGCCGGAGTGATTAACGCTTTTCTGCTCGGGTTACCGATTAAAACCGGGATGGCGATGGCGTCCGGATTCGGCTGGTATTCGCTTTCAGGTATTCTTCTGACTGATGCTTATGGCCCGGTCATCGGCAGCGCCACCTTCTTTAACGATCTGGCGCGCGAACTACTCGCCATCATGTTAATTCCAGGATTGGTTCGCCGAAGCCGCTCCACCGCGCTGGGGCTTTGCGGCGCAACCTCAATGGACTTTACCCTACCGGTGCTGCAGCGCTCTGGCGGCGTCGAAATGGTGCCTCCCGCTATTGTCCACGGCTTCCTGCTGAGCCTGCTGGTTCCTCTGATGATGGCCTTCTTCACCGCCTGATACCTCTATGGCGGTAGCGCTCGCTGCCGCCAAAATTGCGCTAAATCAACCTCCCTGTAAGTTGCACTAAAAATGCCTTTTCAAGGCTTAGCACCAGGCTTACCCTTAAACATGTATATTAAATATAACTTTAAAAGGTGTAACCATGTTTTGTGTGCAATGTGAACAAACCATCCGTACTCCGGCAGGGAACGGCTGCTCTTATGCACAGGGTATGTGCGGTAAGACCGCTGAAACATCCGATCTGCAGGATTTGCTGATTGCGGCCCTGCAGGGTCTGTCCGCATGGGCGATTAAAGCCCGCGAATACGGCATCATCAGCCACGATGTCGATAACTTCGCCCCGCGCGCGTTCTTCTCTACCCTGACTAACGTTAACTTCGATTCCCCGCGCATTGTCGGCTATGCCCGTGAAGCGATCGCCCTGCGTGAAGCGCTGAAAGCGCAGTGCCTGGCCGTAGACGCCAACGCCACCGTTGATAACCCAATGGCTGACCTGCAGCTGGCGAGCGACGATCTGGGTGCCCTGCAGCAGCAGGCCGCTGAGTTCACGCCAAACAAAGATAAAGCCGCTATCGGCGAAAATATTATGGGCCTGCGTCTGCTGTGCCTGTACGGCCTGAAAGGTGCGGCTGCCTATATGGAGCACGCCCACGTACTCGGCCAGTACGACAACGACATCTACGCGCAGTACCACAAAATTATGGCGTGGCTGGGTACCTGGCCTTCCGACATGAACGCTCTGCTGGAGTGCTCAATGGAAATCGGCCAGATGAACTTCAAAGTGATGAGCATTCTGGACGCGGGTGAAACCACCAAATACGGTCACCCAACGCCAACTCAGGTCAACGTGAAAGCGACCGAAGGCAAATGCATCCTGATCTCCGGCCACGATCTCAAAGATCTCTACAATCTGCTGGAGCAAACCGAAGGCACCGGCGTTAACGTCTATACCCACGGTGAAATGCTGCCAGCACACGGCTACCCTGAGCTGCGTAAATTCAAACATCTGATCGGTAACTACGGCAGCGGCTGGCAGAACCAGCAGGTGGAATTCGCCCGCTTCCCTGGCCCAATCGTGATGACCTCTAACTGCATCATCGACCCAACCGTGGGCGCCTACGACGACCGTATCTGGACCCGTAGCATCGTCGGTTGGCCGGGCGTGAGCCACCTCGAAGGCGACAACTTCGGTCCGGTTATCGCTCAAGCGCAGCAGATGGCAGGCTTCCCATACAGCGAAATCCCGCACCTGATCACCGTCGGTTTTGGCCGTCAGACCCTGCTGGGCGCTGCGGATACCCTGATTGACCTGGTGAGCCGCGAAAAACTGCGTCACATCTTCCTGGTCGGCGGCTGCGACGGCGCACGCGGTGAACGTAACTACTTCACCGATTTCGCCACCAGCGTACCGGACGACTGCCTGATCCTGACCCTGGCGTGCGGTAAATACCGTTTCAACAAGCTGGAGTTTGGCGATATCGAAGGCCTGCCGCGTCTGGTCGATGCCGGTCAGTGTAACGATGCTTACTCAGCCATCATCCTGGCGGTCACGCTGGCAGAAAAACTGGGCTGCGGCGTGAACGACCTGCCACTGTCTCTGGTGCTCTCCTGGTTCGAACAGAAGGCGATTGTTATTCTGCTGACCCTGCTCTCTCTGGGCGTGAAAAACATCGTCACTGGCCCAACCGCACCAGGCTTCTTCACGCCGGACCTGCTGGCAGTGCTCAACGAGAAGTTCGGTCTGCGTTCCGTGACCACCGTTGAAGAAGATATGAAGCAGCTGCTGAGCGCGTAAGGAGTACAGAATGACCATGCCAACAAATCAGTGCCCGTGGCGGATGCAGGTTCACCATATCCATCAGGAAACGCCGGACGTCTGGACAATTTCGTTGCTCTGTCACGATTATTATCCTTACCACGCCGGGCAGTACGCACTGGTCAGCGTGCGCAACTCAGCGGATACGCTGCGTGCCTACACCCTCTCTTCGACCCCGGGCGTCAGCGAGTACATTACGCTGACCGTCCGCCGTATTGACGACGGTGCCGGTTCACAGTGGCTGACCCGCGACGTGAAGCGCGGCGACTATATCTGGCTGTCCGATGCGATGGGTGAATTTACCTGTGAAGATAAAGCCGACGACAAATTCCTGATGCTGGCCGCTGGCTGCGGCGTTACGCCGATTATGTCGATGCGCCGCTGGTTGGCGAAGTACCGTCCAGAGGTCGATGTGCAGGTTATTTTTAACGTGCGCTCACCGCAGGATGTGATTTTTGCCGAGGAATGGCGGCAGTATCCGGTCACGCTGGTTGCAGAAAACAACGCCACGCACGGCTTCGTTTCTGGCCGTCTGAGCACCGAACTGCTGAAAAGCGTACCGGACCTCACCTCTCGTACCGTGATGACCTGTGGCCCTGCGCCATACATGGATATGGTCGAGAAAGAGGTGAAGGCGCTTGGCGTAACGCGCTTCTTTAAAGAGAAATTCTTCACACCGGTGGCTGATGCTGCAACGAGTGGCCTGAAGTTCACCAAGCTGCAACCGGCGAAAGAGTTCTACGCGCCGGTGGGCACCACGCTGCTGGACGCGCTGGAAAGCAACAAAGTGCCGGTAGTGGCTGCATGCCGCGCGGGTGTTTGCGGCTGCTGCAAAACCAAAGTGGTTTCCGGCGAGTATACGGTCACCAGCACCATGACGTTAACCGAGGCGGAAATCGCCGATGGTTACGTGCTGGCGTGCTCCTGTCATCCGCAGGGCGATCTGGTACTGGCGTAAACTGCGCTATGATGTAAAAAAGCCATCCGGTAAAAACGGATGGCTTTTTTTTTGCTTGTGAGAAAAGGATAGTGATTTGCGTGTTGTGTATATTGAGAAGGTTGTCTGCAATGTGTGCATGAAGCAGATATAAATTATTCACAAACGAGTCAATACCCCCGACCCTCCGTCAAGCGTTTCAAAAAGGAGCCCCATGAAAAAAGTCGCTATCGTCGGCGTCGGCCCCACCGGGATCTACACCTTTCATGCGCTGGTAGAACGTGGTGAACCGCTGGCAGTACTGCTCTATGAGAAAGCCGAACAGGCGGGCGTCGGTATGCCCTACAACAACGAAAACAACTCTGAACATATGCTGGCAAACATCGCCAGTATTGAGATCCCCCCCATTGAAATCACCTATCTGACGTGGCTACAAAACCAAAGCGATGATTACCTCGCGCAATTTGGCGTAGAACGTACCGCTCTCCACGAGCGACAGTTTTTGCCACGCGTGATCCTCGGCGACTATTATCACGATCGCTTTTTAGCCCTTGTCGACAAGGCTCAGGGATTGGGCTTTGAGGTTTCCGTAAATGAATCCAGCGAAGTCACCGATCTACGTGCGAACCCGGAAGGGGTCTCACTGTGGATAAACCACTCATCGCAGCCCGTTGATGTCGATTTTGCCGCCGTCGCCACCGGCCATCTGTGGCCTGGAACGAGTCCGTCGCCACGTCAATATTTCCCCAGCCCGTGGACCGGCCTGATGGACGCGCAAATTAACGCCTGTCGGGTAGGCATTCTGGGCACCTCCCTAAGCGCTATCGACGCGGCGGTCGCCGTGGTGTGCCAACATGGAAGCTTCATTACCGATACGGATGGCGCAATTCGCTTTACACGCAAACCGGGCAGCCAAAACCTGAAGCTGACCCTGATGTCTCGCACCGGTGTGCTGCCAGAGGCTGATTTTTACTGTCCTCTTCCCTATGAGCCGCTGACTATCGCCACCGTAGACACCATTGAGCGCACTATTGCACAAGGTCAAAACGGACTCCTGGACCGCATCTTTGAACTTATCGTGAAGCAGTTGCAGGAAGCGGCTCCGCAATGGAGCGAGCAAATATGCCTCGAAGCGCTCACCGCCGATACGTTCTCTGACGCCTGTTTTGCCGACCGCATTCACCACGATCCATTTGACTGGGCGAGGCTTAACCTGCAGGAAGTTGAGCGCAACAAACAGCAGCAGCACACCGTGGCATGGCGCTATACCCTGCTGCGGCTACATGAGGTTATCGAAGATATCGTGCCGTATCTCGATGAGACTGACCGCGCACGGTTCAAACGCGGGCTATCGCGGGTGTTCATCGATAACTATGCTGCCATTCCTTCTGAGTCCATTCGTCGGGTGCTGGCGCTGCACGATGCCGGGCTGATTGAGATAGTGGCGTTAGGGGCAGATTATGAACGCAAGAATGATCGGGACAAGACGGTTATTTCTCACGGCAACCAGCGCCATGAATTTGATGTGTTTATTGATGCTCGTGGGCAGAACGCATTGAAAAGCAAAGATATCCCTTTCCCCACCTTGCGCAACCAGCTTCTCGCCTGTGGTGATGACATCCCGGATATCGGCGAAGATTATACGCTGCAAGCGCCGGAGGATGCCCGTGGACGCATTGCCTTCGGTGGGCTGCCGTGGTTAATGCACGACCGTCCGTTTATTCAGGGCCTGGTGGTCAGCGCGGAGATTGGCGCAGCAATGAGCAATGCGCTGATGCAACATGCGGTCAGACGACGGAAAAAACGGTGGTTGAGTGATGAAGATGATTAACGTTGTTTTTTAGACAGAGGCGAGCGAACTCGCCTCTGCATGATGTTTTTAAAGAGCGGCTACTGCCAGGCTGACTTCCCGCCCAGCGCATATTTCCCCGCGCCGAGAAACGCAATTGCCAGCGCCGCAACGAAGAAGTACACCAGGCTCTCAATTGCCCATGCACCGGTTTTATCCAGCGCACCGGTCTCACCCAACCCGACCATCAGCCATGCGACCACCATGGTAAACGCTAACACCAGCGCCGCCGGGCGCGTCAGCACGCCGAGGATCAGCAAGATAGGCGCCACCACCTCACCCACCAGCACGCCATAGGCGATAAAGCCCGGCAGCCCTTTTGCCACCAGCATGGCGCTGATGCCATCAACCCCGCCAAACAGCTTGTGCAGCCCGTGGAACAGCATCAGCCCCCCCACGACAAAACGCAGTAATAATTTGCCGAAATCTTCGTGCGACAACGCGCGGTTTACTGCCTGGAGCAATTTTATAATCATTTTAATTTTTCCCTGTTTATCCCTGTAGAACATCTACGGTACTGCTTCTCATTTACTAAATATACCCGCCGAAAATAAGGGTATATTTCCAGCGAAACGACGAGTTTCATCTAAACTTGTAACCGGTATCACAATTCCGGAGATGGAAAACCATGAAACAAACCGTAGCCAACTACATTGCGAAAACATTAGAACAAGCAGGAGTGAAACGAATCTGGGGCGTGACGGGCGATTCGCTCAACGGCCTTAGTGACAGCCTGAACCGAATGGGCACCATTGAGTGGATGCCGACACGACATGAAGAGGTGGCCGCTTTCGCCGCTGGCGCGGAGGCACAGCTCACCGGCGAACTGGCTGTATGTGCCGGTTCCTGCGGGCCGGGAAACCTGCACCTCATCAACGGACTTTTTGACTGCCACCGCAACCACGTACCGGTGCTTGCCATTGCCGCGCATATTCCGTCGAGTGAAATCGGCAGCGGCTACTTCCAGGAAACCCATCCACAGGAGCTGTTCCGCGAATGCAGCCACTACTGTGAACTGGTGTCTACGCCGGAACAAATCCCGCAGGTGCTGGCCATTGCGATGCGCAAAGCGGTGCTGAACCGCGGCGTGTCTGTGGTGGTTCTGCCTGGCGATGTCGCGCTGAAGGCCGCGCCAGAAAGCGCCAGCACAAACTGGTACCCAGCGCCTCATCCTATCGTCACACCGCCACAAAGCGAGCTGGAGAAGCTGGCCGAGAAGCTCAAGTCTTCGCGTAATATTACCCTGCTGTGCGGCAGCGGTTGTGCGGGAGCGCATGAAGAGCTGACCGCATTTGCCGGTAAGCTCAAGTCCCCTATCGTTCACGCGCTGCGTGGCAAAGAGCACGTGGAATATGACAACCCGTATGATGTCGGCATGACCGGGCTTATCGGTTTCTCATCCGGTTTCCACGCCATGATGAACGCCGACACGCTGATCCTGCTCGGTACCCAGTTCCCCTACCGCCCGTTCTACCCGACCGAAAGCACCATCATCCAGATAGACATTAACCCGGCCAGCATCGGCGCGCACAGCAAAGTGGATATGGCGTTAGTGGGCGATGTGAAAGCCACGCTGGCGGCGCTGCTGCCGCTGTTAGAAGAGAAAAGCGATCGTAGCTTCCTCGATAAAGCGCTGGAGCACTATCACAGCGCGCGCAAAGGATTAGACGATTTAGCCAAGCCGAGCGATAAGGTCATCCACCCGCAGTATCTGGCGCAGCAAATCAGCCACTTTGCCGCTGAAGATGCCATCTTCACCTGCGACGTGGGCACGCCAACCGTATGGGCCGCGCGCTACCTGCAAATGAACGGCAAACGCCGCCTTCTCGGGTCGTTTAACCACGGCTCCATGGCTAACGCGATGCCGCAGGCGCTAGGCGCGCAAGCTACTGAACCCGGACGTCAGGTCGTGGCGATGTGCGGCGATGGCGGTTTCAGCATGCTGATGGGCGATTTCCTCTCGGTCGTGCAAATGAAGCTGCCGGTGAAAATTGTGGTCTTTAACAACAGCATACTGGGCTTTGTGGCGATGGAGATGAAAGCCGGGGGTTATCTCACCGACGGTACGGAGCTTGGCGACACCAACTTTGCCCGCATTGCTGAAGCCTGCGGGATAACCGGTATTCGCGTCGAGAAATCCGATGACATCGATGCCGCCCTGCAACGCGCCTTCAGCATCGATGGTCCGGTGCTGGTCGACGTGGTTGTCGCGAAAGAAGAACTGGCAATTCCACCGCAGGTTAAACTTGAGCAGGCCAAAGGTTTCAGCCTGTATATGCTGCGTGCCATCATTAACGGACGCGGGGATGAAGTAATCGAACTGGCGAAAACCAACTGGCTCAGGTAAAAATGGAGGCATTATTCTGAGTTAAAAAGGAAATGCCGTGATCGACCTACGCAGTGATACCGTAACCCGCCCGACGCGCGCCATGCTGGAAGAGATGATGGCCGCGCCGGTCGGTGACGACGTTTATGGCGACGACCCTACCGTTAACGCCCTTCAACAATACGCCGCCGAGCTTTCTGGCAAAGAGGCGGCGCTGTTTCTCCCTACCGGCACCCAGGCCAACCTGGTTGCCCTGCTAAGCCATTGCGAGCGCGGCGAAGAGTATATCGTCGGCCAGGGTGCGCATAACTATCTCTACGAGGCAGGCGGCGCGGCGGTGCTGGGTAGCATTCAGCCGCAGCCGATTGATGCCGCTTCAGACGGTACGCTGCCGCTCGATAAAGTCGCGGCAAAAATTAAAGCCGACGATATCCACTTTGCGCGTACCAAACTCCTGAGCATCGAAAACACCCACAACGGTAAAGTGCTGCCGCAGGCCTACCTGAAAGAGGCGTGGGAATTTACCCGCGAGCGTGGCCTGGCTCTTCACGTAGACGGCGCACGTATCTTCAACGCCCTGGTCAGCTACGGCTGCGAGCTGAAAGACATTGCCCAATACTGCGATTCTTTCACCATTTGTCTTTCAAAAGGCCTCGGCACGCCGGTCGGTTCACTGCTGGTCGGCAACCATGACTACATCAAACGTGCTAACCGCTGGCGCAAAATGACCGGCGGCGGTATGCGTCAGGCAGGTATTCTGGCAGCCGCCGGGCTGTATGCGCTGAAAAATAACGTTGCGCGCCTGCAAGACGACCACGACAACGCCGCATGGCTTGCCGCGCAGCTGCGTGAAATTGGCGCAGATGTTATGCGCCACGACACCAACATGCTGTTTGTGCGCGTCGGCGACGCTCACGCCGCAGCGCTGGGCGAGTTTATGAAAGCACGCGGCGTATTGCTTAACGCCTCGCCTATCGTGCGCCTGGTCACTCATCTGGACGTTAATCGTCAGCAGCTCGAAGACGTTGTCTCACACTGGAAAGCCTTTTTAGCCCGTTAAGGAGGCTGACGTGCCACGTACTATTCTGGTTTTTGGTGCCAGCGGCTATATCGGCCAGCACCTGGTGTCTGAATTAAGCCAGCGCGGGTATACCGTGCGGGCGGTGGCACGTCGCATTGAGCGGCTGCAAAAGCTACAGCTTCCGGGCGTGACCTGCTATTCGGTCGACCTGGAAAAAACCACCGATGTCGCACGACTGCTCAACGGCGTCGATACCGTCTACTACCTGGTGCACGGTATGGGCGAGAGTAAGGACTTTATTAAGCACGAGCGCCGCGTGGCGGAAAACGTACGCGACGCGCTTCTAATAACCCCGGTAAAACAGCTGATCTTCTTAAGCTCGCTGCAAGCACCGGAGCATGAACAGTCACCGCACCTGCGCGCTCGCCAGCTCACGGCGGATATTCTGCGCAGCGCAGAAGTCCCTGTCAGCGAACTTCGGGCCGGGATCATCGTCGGCGCGGGCTCTGCCGCTTTTGAGGTGATGCGCGACATGGTCTATAACCTACCGGTGCTCACCCCACCGCGCTGGGTGCGTTCACGCACGACCCCTATCGCACTGGAAAACTTGCTGTTCTACCTGGTCGAACTGTTAAACCATCCGTCACCAGAACACCGTGTATTTGAAGCCGCAGGCCCGGAAGAACTGACCTATCAGCAGCAGTTTGAACATTTCATGGCGGTCAGCGGTCGCCATCGGCCGCTTATCCCCATTCCGCTGCCCACCAGTTGGATCTCGGTATGGTTCTTAAATGTGATTACGTCCGTGCCACCCACAATCGCCAAAGCGCTGATCCAGGGACTGAAGCACGATCTGCTCGCGGACGATCGCACGCTACGTGCGCTGATCCCTCAGCAACTGATCCCCTTCGATGAAGCGGTTCGTCGCACACTGGAAGAAGAAAAAAAGCTCGCCAACTCCAGCGACTGGGGTTACGACGCGCAGGCTTTTGCGCGCTGGCGGCCCGAGTACGGTTTTTTTGCCAAGCAGGCCGGTTTTACGGTTCAAACATCGGCAAGCCTTTCTGCGCTGTGGCAGGTGGTAAACCGTCTGGGCGGTAAAGAGGGCTACTTCTTCGGAAACGTGCTGTGGAAAACGCGCGCGGCGATGGACCTGCTGGTCGGACACCGACTCGCCAAAGGCCGCCCGGAACGAGCGATGTTGCAGGTGGGTGATACCGTCGACAGCTGGAAGGTCATCATCGTAGAACCTGAAAAAGCGCTCACTTTACTGTTCGGCATGAAAGCACCCGGCCTCGGTCGTCTAAGCTTTACCATGGTCGATAAAGGCACGCATCGTGAACTTGACGTACGCGCCTGGTGGCATCCGCACGGTATGCCAGGATTACTCTACTGGCTGTTGATGATCCCGGCGCATCTGTTTATCTTCCGGGGAATGGCGCGGCGTATTACCCGTCTGGCAGAAGAAGCGACAGGAAAAAGTGCGCAATAACCCTTTTTCGTCTTAGTTTCCCATTGCATACAAGTGAAATAAACGGAAGAATGCGCACGAAACTCTTTTTTAACACTGTGGATGATTATGAAGGTACTGGTCACCGGCGCCACCAGCGGGTTAGGCAGAAACGCGGTTGAATATCTGCGTAGCAGAGGCATCAGCGTCAGAGCGAGCGGTCGCAACGAAGCGATGGGCAAACTGCTGGAGAAAATGGGCGCGGAGTTCGTCCATGCTGACCTGACTGAACTGGTTTCCTCCCAGGCAAAAGTGATGCTGGCGGGCGTTGACACGCTGTGGCACTGCTCCAGCTTCACCTCACCGTGGGGCACCCAGGCCGCCTTCGACTTAGCCAACGTTCGTGCCACCCGCCGTCTTGGCGAATGGGCCGTCGCGTGGGGCGTACGCAACTTCATCCACATCTCTTCGCCGTCGCTGTACTTTGACTACCATCACCATCGCGATATTACCGAAGATTTCCGCCCTCACCGTTTCGCCAACGAGTTTGCCCGCAGCAAAGCGGCAAGCGAAGAGGTGATCCAGCTGCTGGCACAGGCCAACCCGAATACCCGCTTCACTATTCTTCGTCCGCAGAGCGTCTTTGGTCCCCACGATAAAGTGTTTATTCCGCGTCTGGCGCAGATGATGCACCACTACGGCAGCGTGCTGTTGCCGCGCGGCGGCCATGCGATGGTGGATATGACCTACTACGAGAATGCGGTTCACGCCATGTGGCTCGCCAGCCAGCCGCGCTGTGACGACCTGCCTTCCGGCCGCGCCTACAACATCACCAACGGTGAACCGCGCACCCTGCGCAGCATCGTAGAGCGTTTGATTGACGAACTGGATATCCCCTGCCGCATCCGCTCAGTCCCTTATCCAATGCTGGATATGATTGCCCGCAGCATGGAGCGCTTTGGTGATAAAAAAGCGAAAGAACCTTCGCTCACCCACTACGGCGTTTCAAAGCTGAACTTCGATTTTACGCTGGATATCAGCCGCGCTCGCGAAGAGCTGGGCTATGAACCCATTGTCTCATTAGACGACGGTATTGTGCGTACCGCCGCCTGGCTGGAAGATCACGGTAAACTGCCGCGCTAGGGCTTAGCCCTGGCCGTATTTCTCCAACAGCGCCTCAGCAATCGCCAGGCTTTCTGCGTCGGCAACGCCGTCATAGCGCGTCGGGCGGAAGTGCATCTGGAAGGCGGCAATTACCCTGATTTGCTGCATTCTGGTCATCCCCGGTTTCACCTCATAACCATATCGCGCCAGCAGGTCGAGCAGATTATTCGTCGCCACCGGCGCGTTAGGTGAGCGCCCGTTCAGGTAGAACGCCACCCGATTTTCATCCGGCCATGCGCCAATCCCCTGCTGCGCCAGCGACTTCCAGGGGAACAGCGGCCCCGGATCGTCTTTACGCTGCGGCGCAATGTCGGAGTGAGCAACCACGTTCTGCGGCTCAATGTTGTAGCGCTTGATGATATCTTTCGCCAGCGGCACCAGCGCCTGGATCTGCGCCGGTTCAAACGGCGTGAAGAACTTGGCGCCGTCGGCTTTCTGCCAGCCGCGGTTCTCAAGCTCAATGCCGATAGAAGTATCGTTGATGCGCGTTGCGCCGCGCCAGAAGCTGATGCCCGCATGCCAGGCGAGCTTCGACTCGGGCACCAGTTGCCAGATTTTCGGCTTGCCGTGCAGCAGCGGTGGTACTGCCGGAATCAGGTAATGCACGCTCACCTGCTGGCCGATTAACGTCGCGAGCGAGACATCAAAATCATCCGCCGTGTAATGAATCACCAGCTCTTTAACGCGCGGATACGCCTGCGGCGATGACTGGCTGGTATCCAGCACATAATTTTGCTTTTCAACGACGGCCTTTTTGTCTTCTCCAGCACAGCCCGCCAGCACCATTGCCAGCACCACCACGGTGAGTAAGCGTTTCATCGGCGCGTTTTGACCGCCGTACCGCTCACGCTCACCATTAGCATACTGCTGTCTTTGCCGACGGTTTCATAATCAATATCAATCCCGACCACCGCATCGGCACCCAGCGCTTTGGCCTGCTCGCCCATCTCCTTGAACGCAATTTCTCGCGCCGAACGCAGCTCTTTTTCATAAGCACCAGAACGGCCGCCGACGATGTCACGAATGCCGGCAAAAAAATCGCGGAAAATATTGGCCCCTAAAATCGCCTCGCCGGTGACCACACCGCAGTATTCAGTAATCGGTTGCCCTTCAAGGGTGGGGGTCGTAGAAAATTGCATGGACTGCTCCTTCGTTAACGTTCAATGCCTTAGCTCTCTGCGCTAAACGCATTATCGGACCGATACGCTATGCTTGAAAAGGGAATACTCCATTATCGTATACATAAATCGCGCCCGCTGCATGGCGGCATATGGGCGATGAATGTTGAGACTGCTAACAAGGAATCACTATGCGTTACACCAACCTTGCACTTCTTCTTCCCGCAGCACTGCTATTAAGCGCCTGTACCACCGTAACCCCGGCCTACAAAGATACCGGAACCCGTATGGGACAGTGCGTAGAGGGCGGGCCAGACGCCGTCGCTCAGAAGTTTTACGACTACCAGATACAGCACCACAGCACTGATTTCACCGCCCTTCGCCCTTACCTGAGCGACGGTCTGGCGAAACTACTGAGCGATAGCAGTCAGGATCCCGACAAACGTGCGTTGCTACAGTCTAACCCGTTCTCCAGCAGCGCAACGACGCCTGGCAGCGCTGACGTGGCTAGCGCATCGACCATCCCGAATACCGACGCCCGTAATATCCCGCTGCGCGTTGAGTTAAAACAGGGGACTCAGAGCTGGAAAGATGAAGTGCTGATGATCCGCGAAGGCAGCTGCTGGGCCGTTGATGACGTGCGCTACCTTGGCAACAATACCCACGCACCGGCAGGTACTTTGCGTCAATCTCTTGAAAAACGTTAATAAATTGTAACGTAATTCTGTCAAATGCCTTATCCCGGCAAAATGTCTGGCATTCCCCGTGGAATGCCGACATTTATACCCCGCGCCCACCCCGACCGTTATTTTGTGCTAACTTTAAAAGAAAAGTTGGTTTATATTTAAGTTTTAACGCACAAATATTGCATAACTATTCTGTCAAAGGTACTATTTGCGGCCTCAATTGCTGATAATTCTCTATGGGCTGATACCTTCAGCGGAGAAATCCAAAAACGACAGCAGAGCATGCACCTGGCCTTTCCAGGGCGAGAACAACACATTCGTGACGGGTATCAATGAGCATTAAATTAGACGGCATTAACTGCTTTTATGGCGCGCATCAAGCGCTGTTCGACATCACGCTGCAATGCCCTGAGGGCGAAACGCTGGTACTGCTTGGCCCAAGTGGTGCAGGTAAAAGCTCACTCCTGCGCGTGCTGAATCTGCTGGAAATGCCGAAATCCGGTACTCTGGCGATTGCGGGTAACCACTTCGATTTTGCTAAAACCCCGTCAGACAAAGCCATTCGCGAACTGCGTCAAAACGTGGGCATGGTTTTCCAGCAGTACAATCTCTGGCCTCACCTGACAGTAGTACAAAACCTGATTGAAGCACCGTGCCGCGTGCTGGGCTTGAGCAAAGACCAGGCGATGGCGCGTGCGGAAAAACTGCTGGAGCGTTTACGCCTCAAGCCGTTCAGCGACCGTTATCCGCTGCACCTTTCCGGCGGCCAACAGCAGCGCGTAGCCATTGCACGTGCGCTGATGATGGAGCCGCAGGTTCTGCTGTTTGATGAACCAACCGCCGCCCTTGACCCGGAAATCACCGCCCAGATAGTCAGCATCATTCATGAACTGGCTGAAACCAACATTACCCAGGTTATCGTCACCCACGAAGTGGAAGTGGCGCGTAAAACGGCCAGCCGCGTGGTGTACATGGAAAACGGTTATATCGTCGAACAAGGCGATGCAAGCTGCTTTAACAGCCCACAGACTGATGCATTTAGAAGTTATCTTTCTCACTGAGATTCAGGACAATGACGATGAAAAAAGTACTGATTGCCGCGCTGCTTGCTAGCGTCAGCCTCTCCGCTGCCGCCGCTCAAACTATCCGTTTCGCGACCGAAGCTTCTTACCCTCCGTTTGAATCCATGGATGCCAACAATAAGATCGTCGGCTTCGATGTGGATCTGGCTAACGCCCTTTGTAAAGAGATCGACGCGACCTGTACCTTCAGCAACCAGTCTTTCGATAGCCTGATCCCAAGCCTGAAATTCCGTCGTATTGACGCGGTCATGGCCGGTATGGATATCACCCCTGAGCGTGAAAAGCAGGTACTGTTCACCACTCCGTACTACGACAACTCCGCGTTGTTCGTTGGCGTGAAGGGTAAATTCACCAGCATCGACCAGCTGAAAGGCAAAAAAGTCGGCGTGCAGAACGGTACCACGCACCAGAAATTCATCATGGATAAACATCCGGAAATCACTACCGTCCCTTACGACAGCTATCAGAACGCCAAGCTGGATCTGCAAAACGGGCGTATTGATGCGGTCTTTGGTGACACCGCTGTCGTTACCGAATGGCTGAAAGCCAACGACAAGCTGGCCGCCGTCGGCGATAAAGTGACCGATAAAGGCTACTTCGGTACCGGCCTGGGTATTGCTGTCCGTCAGGGCAACACCGAGCTGCAGCAGAAATTCAACGCTGCGCTGGAAAAAGTGAAGAAAGATGGCACTTACGAAACCATCTACGCTAAATGGTTCCAGAAGTAAGACTTGATGAACGAAATGTTTCCTTTAGCAAGCGCCGCCGGCATGACCGTCGGCCTTGCCGTTTGTGCACTGATAATCGGTCTCGCGCTGGCGATGTTCTTTGCGGTATGGGAGTCAGTTAAATGGCGCCCTATCGCATGGCTCGGCTCCGCGCTGGTTACCGTGCTGCGCGGCCTGCCGGAAATTCTGGTGGTGCTGTTTATCTACTTCGGCTCTTCGCAGCTGCTGCTGACGCTGTCCGACGGTTTTAATATCAACCTCGGTTTCGTACAGATTCCCGTGCAGATGCAGATCGAAAACTTCGACGTCAGCCCGTTCCTGTGCGGCGTCATTGCCCTCTCCCTGCTCTACTCCGCCTACGCTTCGCAGACCCTGCGCGGCGCGCTGAAAGCGGTGCCAGCGGGTCAGTGGGAGTCCGGCCAGGCGCTGGGGATGTCGAAAAGCGCAATCTTCTTCCGTCTGGTTATGCCGCAGATGTGGCGACACGCGCTGCCGGGCCTCGGCAACCAGTGGCTGGTACTGCTGAAAGATACCGCGCTGGTATCGCTGATTAGCGTGAACGATCTGATGCTGCAAACCAAGAGTATCGCCACCCGCACCCAGGAGCCGTTTACCTGGTATATCGTGGCGGCGGCTATCTACCTGGTGATTACGCTACTCAGCCAGTACATTCTCAAACGCATTGACCTGCGTACCACTCGCTTTGAACGGAGACCAGGCTGATGCTCGAGTATTTACCGGAACTGATGAAAGGGCTGCACACCAGCCTGACGCTGACCGTGGCCTCCATCCTGGTGGCGCTGGTGCTTGCGCTGATTTTCACCATCATCCTGACGCTGAAAACGCCGGTGCTGGTATGGGTGGTTCGCGGCTACATTACGCTGTTCACCGGTACGCCACTGCTGGTGCAAATCTTCCTCATCTACTACGGCCCGGGCCAGTTCCCGACGCTGCAGAACTATCCGGTGCTATGGCACCTGCTCTCTGAGCCGTGGCTGTGCGCGCTGATTGCTCTGTCGCTGAACAGCGCCGCCTACACCACTCAGCTGTTCTTCGGAGCCATTCGAGCCATTCCGGAAGGCCAGTGGCAGTCCTGTAACGCGCTGGGGATGAGTAAGAAAGATACGCTGGCCATTCTGCTGCCCTACGCCTTTAAACGCGCGCTCTCTTCCTATTCCAACGAAGTGGTGCTGGTGTTTAAGAGTACGTCTCTGGCCTACACCATCACGCTGATGGAAGTCATGGGCCACGGTCAGCTGCTCTACGGGCGCACCTACGACGTGATGGTTTTCGGCGCTGCCGGGCTGGTTTATCTGGTCGTTAACGGCCTGCTGACGCTGATGATGCGTTTAATCGAGCGCAAAGCGTTGGCCTTCGAGCGTCGCGACTAGCTTCTGCATAAACTGCGTTTGCAAAAAACGGATAAGCCATTGGCCTATCCGTTTTTTTTCGCAAGCCATAAAATATTTAATCAAATATATTGCATATAAATTCACAAGGTGGCATTGTAGCTCCATGCCACACGCAGGGCAGCACCCAATAAGCGAGACAGACAGGAGCTCATCCATGAAAAAATTAGTATTGGCCGCCTTACTTGCCACCGTCGCCGTAGGCGCCCAGGCCGCAGATAAAATTAGTTTTGGCGTTTCCGCCACCTACCCGCCATTTGAATCCATGGATGCCAACAACCAGATTGTCGGCTTTGATATCGATCTCGCTAACGCGCTCTGTAAGCAGATGCAGGCTGAATGTACGTTCACCAACCATGCGTTCGATAGCCTGATCCCGGCGCTGAAATTTAAGAAATACGACGCAGTTATCTCCGGTATGGATATCACTCCTGAGCGTAGCAAACAGGTTGCCTTTACCGATGCCTACTACGCTAACTCGGCGCTGGTGATTGCTAAAAAAGGCGAGTTCAAAACCTTTGACGATCTGAAGGGTAAACGTATCGGGATGGAAAACGGCACGACCCACCAGAAATACCTGATGGATAAGCACCCGGAAGTGAAAACCGTGGCCTATGACAGCTACCAGAACGCGATTATCGACCTGAAAAATGGCCGTATCGACGGCGTGTTTGGTGATACCGCGGTGGTGAACGAATGGCTGAAAACCAACCCGCAGCTGGGTGCCGCCACTGAGAAAGTGACCGACCCACAGTACTTCGGCATTGGTCTGGGGATTGCGGTACGTCCAGACAACAAAGCGCTGCTGGAAAAACTGAACGGCGCGCTGAAAGCGATTAAAGCTGACGGTACCTATCAGAAGATTAACGATAAGTGGTTTGCTGAATAATCAGCCGTTCCCAGGGTCGCTAACGCTCGCCCGGGCTACATAAAGCTCATCCGTAGCCCGGCCAAGCTAAGCGCCGCCGGGGCTATCTCCGCACCAACAGCGTCAATACCTCGTAATGCGCCGTGTGCGGGAACATATCAAACAGCTGCACCTTCTCTACGCGATACCCTGCCAAATGGGCAAAATCCTTCGCCATCGTCTGCGCATTACAGCTGGAATAGATAATGAATTCCGGTGCCATCTCGCTTAAATAGTCACACAGCGCCTTGCCAATGCCGCGACGCGGCGGATTGACCAGCACCAGTTGAGGAATATCAGCCTGAGCGGTAGCAAACTGGGTCGAGTCCAGCGCCTGGAAATGAAGCTTTTCCAAGCCCAGCGCCGCCGCCGACTGCTTAGCACAGGCGATAGCTTCCGGCGCAATTTCAATACCGGTCAGCGTCATTTCCGGCGTAGCGCAGTGCAGACCAAAACCACCCACGCCGCAGAACAGATCCCACATATGGTTAACCGGCAGCGCCCTCACCCAATCGCGCGCGGTCGCATACAGCGCGCTCGCCACCGTCGGGTTGGTCTGGAAGAAGCTCTGCGGACGGATCCACAGCGGCACGTCGTTAAAGCTTTCCGCCAGCGCCTGTTGCTCGGTAAAGAAAATTTCCTGCTCGCCTTCCATAATCGCCATATGTACCGGCTGGATATTGGCGGTAATCACCTTTAACTGCGGCAACTGCGCCTGTAGCCACGGCAGCGCCGCGCGAAGCTGGTCCAGCTTGGCTTGTGAGCGCAGAACGAAACGCAGCATCATGCCGCCGTCCAGCTGGCTTTCGGTAAGCAGCAGATATTTAAGCTCGCCGCGCTTGCGCGCCACGTTATAAGGCGTTAAACCCGCACGGGCAATAAACGGCTTCAGCGCGGCAAAGACCGGAGCAAACGCATCAGGATAAAGCGGGCAGTCGGTTAAGTCTTCCGGCGTACCGTCGCGGTGCAGCATGCCGAGTAGCGGGCGTTCTACGCTACCGCTGACCACCATTTTGGCTTTATTACGAAAACCCTGTTCCGGGCCGGATACCGGTGCGCACCAAGCGTTAACGGAAAAATCCACCAGCAAACTCTGGAGATCGGCCATTTTGGCCGTAAGCTGCTCGTCTATCGGCTGCTCAATCCACTGACAGGAACGGCAACGATGGGCATCATAAAGTGCGCACTGCATAGAAAGACCTTGAGAAAATCGGGGGCGTGGATTGTATCACCGTTATTGTAAGCGGAAAAATCGTCGGGAGGCTGCGGGCACAAAAAGCAGGCATAAAACCAGCAGGTCCGGCATTTTTTGCATTACCAGCGAGCGGAAAATCTCCCGCTTTGATTCGCCCGCGATGCTGAACAGCTCGGGATAACCATAACCCAAGGATGCGGCCCACAGATAGCTGGCAGCAATCACCTGCGTCAACAGATAGACCCAGCGCGCCCAGTTACGCCCTTTTACGAGCGAAAACGCGCAGCCTATCTCAACAAAAACCAGCACCAGGCTACTGAGAAAAACCAGCGTCAGCGTCCAGGTTTGTACGCTGCGATGAATAAACTCGCCAATGCCGTGTAGCCCGAGCAGGTTGATTATCATAATCAGGTCGAGACAGCGGATTAAAATAATGGCGAGCGCCGCCACCTGCACCACTGCAGGAACATTCAGGCGAGCATGCGAACGGCTTCGAGTAAACAGATCCAATGTATTGCCTTCCATGAAAACGATGCCGCGAACGCTCGCGGCATCGACTACATATCCGTATCGATTTTAAGAGGATTATCCGCGTCTTGCACGTTGGATATCGCGTACCCGTTGTTTTTCTGCGCGCGCCATCAGATACCAGGCGATAAATCCGACAATTCCGACTACGCCGAGGATAAGCGTTGCCAGCGCGTTAATCTCCGGATTCACCCCCATACGCACGCTGGAGAAGACCAGCATCGGCAGCGTTGTCGCCCCCGGGCCCGAGACAAAGCTAGCAATCACCAGATCGTCGAGCGACAGCGTGAAGGCAAGCAGCCAGCCAGAGACCACGGCGGGCATGATCATCGGCAGCGTAATGATGAAAAAGACCTTCAGCGGCGTCGCACCAAGATCCATCGCCGCCTCTTCAATCGAACGGTCAAGTTCACGCAGGCGCGAGGAGATCACCACCGCCACGTAAGCCGTACAGAAGGTCACATGCGCCAGCCAGATGGTCAGCATGCCACGGTCGGCAGGCCAGCCAATCGCGTGACCCAGCGCAACAAATAGCAGCAGCAGCGACAGCCCGGTGATGACATCTGGCATAACCAGCGGCGCCGTTATCATAAAGGCAAAGCCAGTGGACCCGCGGAAACGGCCAAAGCGCACCATCACCACGGCAGCAATGGTACCGAGGATGGCCGCCATGGTCGCCGCACAGGCCGCAATCGTCAGGCTGAGCCCCACGGCGCTCATCATTGCATCATCGCGGAACAGCTCGCCGTACCAGCGCGTCGACCAACCCGCCCAGACGGTGACCAGCTTCGAGCTGTTAAACGAATAGACCACCAGCATCAGCATCGGTGCATAGAGGAAGGTAAAGCCAATCACCAGGATCAGAATGCGCCACGGCGATCTTACGACAGGCAGGTTGTTCATCCGTGGTCTCCCATCTGTTTTTGCTGATGTTTATGGAACCACATGATCGGCACGATCAGCAGCAACAGCATGACAATCGCCACCGCCGAGGCTACCGGCCAGTCGCGGTTGTTAAAGAACTCCTGCCACAGCACGCGGCCGATCATAATGCTGTCCGGGCCGCCCAGCAGTTCCGGAATCACAAACTCCCCAACCGCCGGGATAAATACCAGCATCGACCCGGCAATAATCCCGCCTTTGGTGAGCGGCACAATTACGCTGAAGAAAGTTTTCAGCGGGCGAGCGCCCAGATCCAGAGAGGCTTCCACCAGCGAATAGTCGATGCGAGTCAGCGCGGTATAGATTGGCAGCACCATAAACGGCAGATAGGCGTACACAATGCCAATATAAACCGCCAGGTTGGTATGCAAAATCGTCAGCGGCTGATCGATAACGCCTAACCACATCAGGAAGTTATTCAGAATGCCGTTATTTTTCAGGATCCCCATCCACGCATAAACGCGGATTAAGAACGAGGTCCATGACGGCAGAATCACCAGCAGCAGCAAAATATTGCGCGTTGACGGTTTACTGTGCGCCACCGCCCACGCCAATGGGTAGCCGAGCAGCAAACAGCAGAGAGTCGAGATCCCCGCCACCTGCAATGATTGCAGATAGGCCTCAAAGTAAAGCGGATCGTCGGTAAGCTGCAGGAAGTTACCGAAGTTCAGCGCAACGGTGAGCTGACCGTCGGCCCACTCCATCAGATCGGTATACGGCGGGATCGCGCGCGCCATCTCCGCCAGGCTGATTTTAAAAACAATCAGGAATGGCAGCAGGAACAGCAAAATCAGCCACACGTACGGCATAGCGATAACCAGCTTGCGCCCGTGTTTCATATTGATGCGCGCCAGCCACAGCACGAAGCCGCCCGGTTTACGCGGGCCGGCCGGTGGTTCAAACGTACTCATAGCCCCCTCCTTAAACCGTCAACACCACGCAGCTATCGGCATCCCAGCACAGACGCACCTCGTCACCCCAGGTGGGTAATCCTTTCTGGTAGCGATGGGCGTTCTGCAACTGGGCGCTGATCATCTGCCCGCTCTGGAGCCGCACGTGGTAAATGGAGAGATCGCCCAGATAGGCAATATGCACCACTTCGCCGACAGCAAAGTTATAACCGTCCGCAGGCGGCTCTTCGCAGAGCATGATTTTTTCCGGGCGCAGCGCAACGTACACCGGCACGTTGTCGACAACTGAGGCATCCGGGTCCACTTTCAGCGGGTGAACCAGCCCCGGAGAGTCAATCACCAGACCATCGTCCTCGCGCGACTTCAGCAGCCCCTCGAAGACGTTGACCGAGCCGATAAACTCAGCGCTGTAGCGTGTGGTTGGGTGCTCGTAAATCTCTTCCGGCTCGCCAATCTGCACAAACTTACCGCGGTTCATAATGGCGATACGCCCGGCCATGGTCATCGCCTCTTCCTGGTCATGGGTCACCATCACGCAGGTCACGCCGACGCGCTCCAGAATATCGACCACTTCCAGCTGCATACGGTCGCGCAGCTTTTTGTCCAGCGCGCCCATTGGCTCATCCAGCAGTAGCAGCTTAGGGCGTTTCGCCAGACTGCGGGCCAGTGCCACGCGCTGACGCTGTCCGCCGGAAAGCTGATGCGGTTTACGCTTGGCAAATTCCTGCATATGCACCAGCGCCAGCATTTCAGCAACGCGGGCGGTAATTTCAGCTTTCGGCAGTTTGTCCTGCTTGAGACCGAAAGCGATATTCTGCTCCACCGTCATATGCGGGAAAAGCGCATAGGACTGGAACATCATGTTAATCGGGCGCAGATAAGGCGGCACGTGCGCCAGGTCGACGCCGTCCAGCATAATCTGCCCGGCAGTAGGCTGCTCAAAGCCCGCCAGCATACGCAGCAGGGTTGATTTACCACAGCCGGAAGCGCCCAGCAGCGCAAAAATTTCGCCTTTATAAATGGTGAGGTTAACGTCGTCTACGGCGTGCTGGCCGTCGAAAGATTTGGTCAGGTTACGGATTTCCAGCAGCGGGGTAAGCGCTTTGCGGGTTTTCGCCTGTGGGCGGGGAATAGCGTCGTTCAATCTGGTGCTCTCCGGCAAAATACAAATATCGATATGACCCGGTTGTCATATCAACCTCTGGACACCGACCGTAGAGCCGGTGTCCAGATTGGGGCAGATGCACTGCCCCGGTGCATATTCATCACATAATGAGTGAATGAATTATTTCCCGCTTTTCACTTTGGTCCACGCACGCGTTCTTACGCGGTCGATTTTTGGATCCTGGACCTTCAGCGTAAACAGCTTGGAGAAGACATCCGCTGGCGGATAAATTGCCGGGTTGTCACGAATTTCAGCGCTCACCAACGGCGTTGACGCTTTGTTGCCGTTCGCATAAAACACGTGGTCGCTGATATGAGCAATCACATCCGGACGCATCAGATAGTTAAGGAACTGGTAGGCTTCGTCTTTATTCTTCGCATCGGCTGGCATCGCAAAGACATCAAAGAACGCCAGTGCGCCCTCTTTCGGAATGAAGTAGGAAACATTCACGCCATTTTTCGCTTCTTTCGCGCGATTTGCCGCCTGCCACACATCACCGGCCCAGCCGATAGCGACGCAGATATCGCCGTTTGCCAGGTCGTTAATGTACTGAGAAGAGTGGAAGTAGCGAATGTTAGGACGCAGTTTCAGCAGCAGATCGGTCGCCGGGCCGGTGTAGTCATCGGCCTTGGTGCTGTTCGGATCTTTGCCTAAGTAGTTAAGCACGGTCGCGAAGATTTCTTCTGGTGCATCGAGGAAAGAGACGCCGCAGCTTTTCAGCTTCTCCAGGTTTTCCGGCTTCATCACCAGATCCCAGCTGTTCAGCGGCACATCTTTGCCCAGTACGGCTTTGACCTTGTCGACGTTATAGCCGATACCGGTCGTCGCCCACAGGTAAGGCATCGCGTATTTGTTGTCCGGGTCGTGTTTAGCCACCAGCTTCAGCACGTCGGGGTCGAGGTTTTTCCAGTTTGGCAGTTTGCTCTTATCGAGCGGCTGGAACACACCGGCGGTGAGCTGACGCTCCAGGAAGCTTGCCGACGGTACCACCAGGTCAAAACCGGTGCTGCCCGCCATCAGTTTGCCTTCCAGCACTTCGTTGGAATCAAACACGTCATAGACAACTTTAATCCCGGTCTCTTTTTCAAAATTCGCTACGGTGTCCGGCGCGATATAGTCAGACCAGTTATAGATATGCAGCGTTTTTTGTTCCGCAGCGAGCACGCTTGCCGAGGCGACCATCAGCGCCCCTGTCACCAGACCTGTTAACCATTTTTTATTTAAGGCGGCCATATCTCTTATCCTTCTTATCGCCCGTTAACAAACGGGCCAAATATACGCAATTTAGAGTATGCAGAAATCATGCATATTTTTTCGTACTGCATGAAAGAGAAGAGACCGGGCTCCCCTGCAGTCATTGCTCGCTTTATCAATGCAAGAACCTCGCCAACAAAGGAAATTGCCAGCAATAAATAGGGGGGGCATCGATATGTCGCAAGAATAACTGTAGCCCGCACCGGAGGCTATAGGTCAGTGTAAAAAACGCCTTTTATCAATTTTTTATGCAAGATCACTCTATCTGATAAGCCAAAAGGGGCAATCAGGTAGTGAATGAATCTTTAAAAATAGGTTAAATGCAGAATAAAAGCAGGTAATACGCAGCCACTATGGCAGTGACTGCGTTAATTCACGGGGATGGTTAGTGAAGAAAATGGTATTGAATATCTTCCGGCGGCTGCTCTTCGTCTTCCGGCTTATAGAGCAGCTGATGCGCGTTTGCCTCGAGGATCACCATCGACACCTGCTCTTCGCTCTGCGTCGCGAACGCGGCGAACTGTTCGAAAGTCACCCCTACGCCGACGGATAAAGACTGGCAAACCACCAGCTTTGGCAGATTATCATCCTGCATATCGAGAAACGCCTTCACCGTCAGCGAACTGGCGTTGATAGCGGAGAGATCGGCCCCCAGCGCCAGCAGCGCGGATGGCTTGACCTCAGCCAGCGCCGAGAAAAGCACGACGTTATCAATGAGATCAATTTTGGCATCGAAGACGCCTTCAAAATTTTGCATATGCGGCAGGTGCAGCGCCTGACAGGTGTCGCACTCAAAAAAGCTCATGCCCATTTCGTCGAGCCACTGACGTAACGTATCCAGACTCGGGACGACGAGAGAATCCATATTGCCTATGACCTCATGCGGTAAAGTAAAACATTCCAGACAAACAAATGACCGGGCAGCAGCCCGGTATCAGTACGAGAGTAGCGCATAGCTTACGCAAAAAAGGTGTCACATACCATGAAAGCGCGCTATCCGCCGATTTTCAGACAAAAACCAGGGTGTGCCTGACGCTCAATCCATTCGATCATTTTTCCGGCAATATCGATGCCGGTGGTGGTCTCAACCCCTTCCAGCCCCGGCGATGCATTGACTTCCATTACCAGCGGGCCGCGGTTGGCGCGCAGAATATCTACCCCTGCGACATCCAGGCCGAGCGTTTGCGCCGCCTTAATGGCTATCGTCCGTTCAGCCGGCGTGATCTCGGCGACTGTCGCCACGCCACCACGGTGCAGGTTAGAGCGAAAATCGCCTGATTTCGCCCGGCGTTCAATCGAGGCGACCACTTCATTGCCAACCACCAGGCAGCGAATGTCGCGCCCTTTGGCCTCTTCGATATACTCCTGCACCAGGATATGCGCGTTCAGCCCACGAAACGCATCAATCACGCTTTCCGCCGCCTGCCGCGTTTCGGCAAGTACCACGCCAATCCCCTGAGTGCCTTCTACCAGTTTGACCACCAGCGGCGCACCGCCGACCATATCGATAAGGTCGCTGGTGTCATCCGGTGAATGGGCAATGCCGGTCACCGGCAGGTCGATGCCCTGACGCGCCAGAAGCTGCAGCGAGCGCAGCTTATCGCGAGCGCGGGTAATCGCTACCGATTCATTGAGCGGGTAGCTGCCCAGCATCTCGAACTGACGCAGGGTTGCCATGCCGTAGTAGGTAATCGCCGAGCCAATCCGCGGGATCACCGCGTCGTAGTGCGGTAATTGTCGACCTTTGTAGTGAATCGACGATGCTGCCGGGTCGACGTTCATGTAGCAAGACAGCGGGTCCAGCACTTCAACAATATGGCCGCGACGCTGGGCGGCTTCGCGCAGACGCTTACACGAAAAGAGCGTTCCATCCCGGGACAATATGGCAATTTTCACCCTTTACCTCTCCAAAAATGCCGCTAAAAAAACCGGCGTATCATACGCTTTTCGCATTCACGGGGGATTGAGCCCTGACACAGATTCAGTAATGAATCAGCGCGTAGCAAACCCCTGCTGGTGCAGGTAATCAAGAATAAACGGGCGACTTTCTTTGATAAGCGTACGGCGAATATGGTCGCTCCAGGTATCACGGCGCGCGTTGGTGCTGCGCGATAAATAGTACTGCGCAAGTTCTTCGTCGTACTGCGCCAGCACTTCAGGGTCCATCGGCTGATAGTGATTTTCATGCACCACCAGCGCGGCGGGCAGGCGCGGCTTGAGATCCGGATGGCTGGCAGGCCAGCCAAGGCACAGGCCAAATAGCGGCAGTACATGCTTTGGCAGCTTCAGCAGTTCGGTCACCTGCGCAATATTGTTGCGCAGGCCGCCAATATAGACGCCGCCTAATCCCAGCGATTCCGCAGCGGTCAGCGCGTTTTGCGCCATCAGCGAGGTATCCACCACGCCAAGCAGCAACTGCTCCGCCAGGCCCAACTGCGCCTCAGGGCAAATCTGCAGATGGCGGTTAAAATCGGCGCAAAACACCCAGAACTCAGCGGCCTGGGCAACGTGCTCCTGCCCGCCGGTCAGAGCAACCAGCTGTTTGCGCTTGTCGCTATCGGTGATGCGAATAATCGAGCTGCATTGTAAAAAGCTGGAGCTAGAGGTGGCCTGGGCGCTGGCGATAATCGCGCTGCGCTGTTCGTCGCTTATCGGCTCGCCGGTAAACTGACGAATTGAGCGATGGTTAAGCAGAACCTCAATGGTCGGAGTCATCTTTTTTTTCCTTATCTCGCGGCAGGCCAGGATTCATCAGCTGTGGCGCAACGGCACGGGCTACTCCCCAAAAGAGCACGCCAGCCGCAGGCAGCATCAGCGCAATTCCGATAAAGATCATCACCACCGCAGCCAGTTGGCTGGCAAACGGCGCGGGCAGGGTGATGTACTGATTGAGCGATAGCCACGCCACCGCCAGTACAACCATGCCAATGGTCTCCAGAATTAAAACGCTTTTGGGTAGTGCTCCAAGCGAACGCATGCTTCTCCTCCTGTGAATCCTTAGCGCATTTTGATTACTTATTTACGACGAGTATAACGGCAAGCCGATGAAAAATATTTACCCAAACATAGCCAGAATGAATCAGAACAACAGGTAGAACCTTCTTTTCCCTACGCGCTGCACGCGGCATGATAAGTGCCATTCGCCGACAGGCACGTTGATTATTCCGCTCGTTTGAGGAGAGACACTATGTTTACCGTAATTTTTGGTCGTCCAGGCTGCCCTTACTGCGTTCGTGCAAAAGAGCTGGCGGAAAAACTGACCCAGGAGCGTGATGATTTCAACTACCGTTACGTCGATATCCACGCGGAAGGCATCACCAAAGCCGACCTGGAAAAAACCGTCGGTAAACCCGTTGAAACCGTGCCACAGATTTTTGTCGATCAGAAACACATTGGCGGGTGCACAGACTTTGAAGCCTGGGCAAAAGAAAATCTTGGACTGTTTGCCTGATAGCATCATCAACGCCCGCGCTTATAGCGGGCGTTTGTTTATCCGGCGTTTGTCGTGCAGCAGTGAACTGATAAACAGATAGCACAGCGCGCCGAGCGCGCACCAGAACACCGCGCTAAACAACCATGCCAGCTCCTGCCAGAACGAACGATCGCTGCTGAAAAAAAGACGCGTCAGGACAAGACAGAGCGGCGCGGCAAGAATAGCGCCAACCAGCGGACGCAACACGCGACGACGCGAAGAAAGAAAGCTTGAAACCACGCCCGGAATAATAAAAAACAGCAGCCCCAGCTCAGGACTTCCGCTCGCGCGAAACGCACCCTTCACGTTCAGAACCAGTGAAAAAAAGACCACTATAAAGAGTAAGAAGCAGCAAATAACCCCTGCCCAACCGCGTTCAGATTTCACACGCATCTCCTGAAAATATCTCTATCAAACCCCAGACTTCGCCCTTACGGACACCCAGTCAGATAAAGTTGTTGGCCTTCCCTGCCAAAACTTCGCTACATTTTATCTATCAGTACTTTTGGAGCGTTCTCGCGGGCAAAAAATAACGTGCGCCCGATGATTCGCTCTCTGACCGTCGCGATGCAGACTGATAGATCATATGTAATGTGTATTTAAAGCGATTGTTGCTAGCCGTAGCTATCAGGAACGATTAAACTACTGACCGCTATTTTCTGGTTATTCTTCGGGTTCCGGATAGCAAAACGCATACCCTAGCCCGTGGTAAACAGTAGACCAAATAACCATTCCTTTCAACACGTTACTGGTAAACGATAAGTTAGACTCCGTGAATATAAACGTCGCAGATTTGTTAAACGGGAATTACATCCTGTTATTATTCGTGGTATTAGCGCTGGGGCTTTGTCTTGGCAAATTACGTCTGGGCTCCATCCAACTCGGTAATTCCATTGGCGTTTTAGTGGTTTCTCTCCTATTAGGGCAGCAACACTTCAGTATTAACACCGATGCGCTGAATCTGGGCTTTATGCTGTTTATTTTCTGCGTTGGTGTCGAAGCCGGGCCGAACTTTTTTTCTATTTTCTTCCGCGACGGCAAAAATTATCTGATGCTCGGTCTGGTGATGGTCGGCAGCGCACTGCTGATTGCATTAGGCCTTGGTAAGCTATTTGGCTGGGACATCGGCCTGACGGCCGGTATGCTCGCCGGTTCAATGACCTCCACCCCGGTGCTGGTCGGCGCGGGCGATACGCTACGCCACTCCGGAATGGAAGCCAGCCTGCTGGCGCAAGCGCAGGATCATTTAAGCCTAGGCTACGCCCTAACCTACCTGATTGGTCTCGTGAGCCTGATTGTCGCGGCCCGTTACATGCCAAAACTCCAGCATCAGGATCTGCAAACCAGCGCCCAGCAAATCGCCCGCGAGCGCGGTCTGGACACCGACACCAATCGTAAAGTCTATCTGCCGGTTATCCGCGCCTACCGCGTAGGCCCAGAACTGGTGGCGTGGGCCGACGGTAAAAACTTACGCGAGCTTGGCATCTATCGCCAGACCGGCTGCTACATCGAGCGTATCCGCCGTAACGGCATTCTCGCCAACCCTGACGGTGACGCCGTGCTACAAATGGGCGATGAAATTTCGCTGGTAGGCTACCCGGACGCGCACGCGCGCCTCGACCCAAGCTTCCGTAACGGCAAAGAGGTGTTCGACCGTGACCTGCTGGACATGCGCATCGTCACCGAAGAGATTGTGGTTAAAAACCACAATGCCGTAGGCCGCCGCCTGGCGCAGCTGAAGCTGACCGACCACGGTTGCTTCCTTAACCGCGTGATCCGCAGCCAGATTGAAATGCCAATCGATGACAACATCGTGCTGAACAAAGGCGATGTGCTGCAGGTGAGCGGCGACGCCCGCCGCGTGAAAACCGTTGCCGACCGTATCGGCTTCGTCTCCATTCACAGCCAGGTCACTGACCTGCTGGCCTTCTGCGCCTTCTTTATCGTCGGCCTGATGATCGGCATGATCACCTTCCAGTTCAGCAACTTTAACTTCGGCATCGGCAACGCCGCCGGTCTGCTGTTTGCCGGTATCATGCTCGGCTTCCTGCGTGCCAACCACCCGACCTTCGGCTATATCCCGCAGGGCGCGCTGAATATGGTGAAAGAGTTCGGCCTGATGGTCTTTATGGCTGGCGTCGGCTTAAGCGCGGGCGGCGGCATCGGTAAGAGTCTCGGCGTGGTCGGCGGTCAGATGCTGGTCGCCGGTCTGCTAGTCAGCCTGATCCCGGTAGTGATTTGCTTCCTGTTCGGCGCCTACGTGCTGCGCATGAACCGCGCGCTGCTGTTCGGTGCCATCATGGGCGCACGCACCTGCGCTCCGGCAATGGAAATCATCAGCGATACCGCGCGCAGCAACATTCCCGCGCTGGGCTACGCGGGTACCTACGCCATCGCCAACGTGCTGCTAACCCTTGCCGGTACGCTTATTATCATCATCTGGCCAGGGCTAGGCGGCTAGCCCTGCGCCGGGGAAACAAAGAAAAGAAAAATATTTTTGCGCAACGCAGAACTTTTCATCAGGGTGCGAGTCTTAATTAGTGCCACTGCTTTTCTTTGATGTCCCCATTTTGTGGAGCCCATCAACCCCGCCATCTTTGGTTCAAGGTTGATGGGTTTTTTGTTGCCTGAAATTCACGTTCCCTCTAAAAATCAATCCATTACACTCATCAACATCACGACTATCACCAAGCGTCACGCATCCGCAAACAGCGCCCGCCACCACTGCGGCTTCATATCTTCAAACGAGTGAGAAGCAGGCGCAAACCGTGCATCCTGATTCTGGTCGAAAACGCCGCTCAGCAGCGCGATAATCGGGCCATCGTCAATCGCCCCCAGCGAGCTGCCGCAGCGCGGGCAGAAGGCGCGGCTGGAATCTTCAGAAGAGCGCCAGACCGCAGGCTTTCCCCCCTCGCCGTTCCACTGTACATCGCCTTTGGCAAACTCCAGCCAGATAACCGACTGGGCGCCGGTATGCTTCTGGCATAAATCGCAGGAACAGCTGTGGGAAGCGCCGGGATTAGTGGCGATAAAAGTGATATGGCCGCACAGGCAGCCGCCGGAAAGCAGGGTTGTCATCGCGAGATCTCCGTTTTGCATTCTCGCTAAGCGTACACGCTTTTCAGGTGCTCTCCCCTGCTATCCGCCCTACCATTTTTCGAATAGTGTTGCGATCGAGCGGCTGGCGGTCGGTGACAAAATGCAGCGTCATTCCTTCGATAAAAGCATCCAGCGCGCGGGCGGTCGCCGGGTCGAACCACTGCTCCAGCGTCTGCTGGCTGCGCTGCATCCAGCGTTGCATCACCGCTTTCATGGCCGGTGAACTGCTCGCCAACGCATAGAACTGGTACATCAGCGTCATATTTTTCGGCGTCGTCACCTGGCTGCTGAAGATAAGCTCCGCCACCGAATCGCAGGCGTCACCTGTCGTTTCTACGCCCTCAAAGAAGGCGGTGTACTCCAGCGACATTCGCTCGGTAAAGGCACTGAACGCTTCGCCCAGTAGTGCTTCGATGCCCTCGAAATAGTAGGTCATCGAGCCGAGCGGTACATCGGCACAGCTAGCGATTTTGCGGTGAGTTACCGCGCTGATCCCGTGTGTCGCAATGGTCTCGAGCGTCGCATCAAGGATGCGCTCCCGGCGCTGCGGGTCATTCGGTCGGCGAGCCATAATTCTCCTCTTTCTGGTTATGTACAAATGTACACAACCTTGTTAGTGTTGTCTGCACACTTTCCGACCCGACGCGAATGGATGACAACGTTAACCTCCCGTAAAGCCCTGCAGCTACGCATGTGGGCGCTCTTTATGTTCTTCTTTTTACCCGGTTTGCTGATGGCCTCCTGGGCCACGCGCACACCGGCAATCCGCGATATTTTATCGGTCTCAACGGCTGAGATGGGCATCGTCCTATTTGGCCTGTCGATAGGCTCGATGAGCGGCATTCTTTGTTCCGCGTTTCTGGTGAAACGATTCGGGACGCGTAAAGTCATCCGCACCACCATGTCATGCGCGGTCTTTGGTATGTTGATTTTAAGCCTGGCGCTGCACTTCAGCTCCGCGTGGATCTTCGCCATCGGTCTGGCGATTTTTGGTGCCAGCTTTGGCTCTGCCGAAGTTGCCATCAACGTCGAAGGCGCGGCGGTTGAGCGTGAGATGAAAAAAACCGTGCTGCCGATGATGCATGGCTTTTACAGCTTCGGGACGTTAGTGGGCGCGGGCGTCGGTATGGCGGTCACCGCGTTTGGTTTACCGGCGATGTGGCATATTTTCGTGGCGGCGCTAATAGGCATTGCGCCTATCGCCATTGCCATTAAAGCTATCCCTGAAGGTACCGGTAAAAACGCGGCGGAAGACGCGCACCATCAAGAAAAAGGCGTACCGTTCTGGCGCGATATGCAGCTGATGCTGATTGGCGTCGTGGTGTTAGCAATGGCCTTTGCCGAAGGCTCCGCTAACGACTGGCTGCCGCTGCTGATGGTTGACGGCCACGGCTTTAGCCCAACCTCCGGATCGCTCATCTATGCCGGGTTCACGCTGGGCATGACGGTCGGGCGCTTCACCGGTGGCTGGTTTATCGACCGCTACAGCCGTGTTACCGTGGTTCGTGCCAGCGCATTAATGGGCGCGCTGGGCATTGCCCTGATTATCTTTGTCGACAGCGCCTGGGTTGCCGGCGTGTCGGTTATTCTGTGGGGACTTGGCGCATCGCTCGGCTTCCCGCTGACCATTTCCGCCGCCAGCGACACCGGACCGGATGCCCCTACCCGCGTGAGCGTTGTTGCCACCACCGGGTATCTGGCCTTCCTCGTCGGCCCGCCGCTGCTCGGCTTCCTCGGCGAACATTACGGCCTGCGCAGCGCGATGCTGGCCGTACTGGCGCTGGTTCTTGTTGCCGCTCTGGTGGCGAAAGCGGTGGCAAAACCTGAGCCCCGCGTTGTAATGGAGAGTCATTGATGAGCGTTAAACTGATCGCCGTCGACATGGATGGTACGTTCCTGAACGATAAAAAAACCTACAACCGCGAGCGTTTTCATCAGCAATATCAGCAGATGAAAGCACAGAACATCCACTTTGTGGTGGCCAGCGGCAACCAGTATTACCAGTTGGCCTCGTTCTTCCCGGATATCGCCAATGAAATCGCCTTTGTCGCCGAGAACGGCGGCTGGGTTCAGGACGCAGGCGAGGACGTGTATAACTGCGCCATGCCGCGCGACCACGTTGATAAAATTACCGCCTTCCTGCTCACTCGCCCGGAAGTCGAGATTATTGTCTGCGGTAAAAAGAGCGCCTACACGCTGAAAAGCTACGACCAAAGCTTCCACGATATTGCCGTGCGCTACTACCACCGCCTGGAACTGGTAGACAATTTCGATAACCTCGACGACACCATTTTGAAGTTCGCGCTGAATATCCCGGACGAGAAAGTGCCACAAATGCAGGCGCTCCTCGATGAGAAGCTCGGCCATATGCTGACCGCCGTGACCACCGGACACGGCAGTATTGACCTGATTATTCCAGGCGTCCATAAAGCCAACGGCCTGCGGTTATTGCAGGCGCGCTGGGGCGTTAACGATGACGAAGTCGTGGCCTTTGGCGACAGCGGCAACGATATTGAGATGGTGAAACAGGCAGGCTACGGTTTTGCAATGGCGAACGCCAACGACGCGGTGAAAGCCGTGGCGGGCTATCATGCGCCGCACAACAATGAAGAAGGCGTGCTGGAGATGATTGATAAGGCGTTGAAGGGTGAAGCGCCGTTTGCGTGATTGAGCTATTCCCGGCGGCGCTTCGTTTGGCCGGGCTACGTGTTGGGTAGCCCGGACGAGGTGCGAAGCACCGACTCCGGGGTTATTTACTGCGGCTGCAGCCCGCTGCCTACCGCTTTATCCCGCAGGAACATCGTCATCAGCCCCAGCCACAGCAGGCCACCCGCCAGGTTAAACAGGCTGAACAGCCCAATGCCACCCAACTCGTAGCAATGCTTACTGAGCTCAATCCCCACCGTAAAGATCAGCATTTGCAGCATTCCCATCGCCGCAGAAACCGTGCCTTTACTCATATCGCTGGCAAACAGCGTCAGGCGCACTAGTCCGGCGTTGGCAAGACCAATCCCGAAGGCGTAGAAGCTTAACCCGGCGGTCATCCATAAATAAGCATGGGACGACACCACCGTCGCTGCCGCGGCCAGCACCAGACCAAACATAATCGGGTAACCACCGGCAATAATCTGCGCACGCACCGTAAGGCGTGAGGTCAGACGCGCCAGCACCAGGTTGCCGAGGATCAATGCACCAAAAATCGGCACCTGCAGCAGGCCATATTCATAGCTACTGGCGTGCTCGCCGCTGATGATAATGACCGGTGACTGCGCAATCCACGCCAGCAGCGGTAAACTAACAAAGCCCGTCGCCAGCGCGCCGGCAACGAAACGGCCGTTTTTCAGCACTTCACGATAATCACGCCCCAACGTCTTGAGCGACAGCGTTTCACCTATGCGGGTCGCCGTTTCCGGCATCGATTTAAACAGCCCGACGAAAGCAATTGCCGACAGCGCCGCGAAGAGCACAAACATCCCTTCCCAGCGCGCCACGTGGATCCACGCCGCGCCCACCAGCGGCCCCAGCAGCGGAGCAATCAGCGCCACGTTGGCCATTAGCGCCGTAATCTTGATACAGGTTGCCTCGTCGAACGACTCCTGGATTGCCGCATAACCCACCGCGCCGATAAAGCACAGGCTCACCCCCTGCAAGAAGCGCAGGAACGTAAACTGCTCAATATTGTTCACCAGCAGCGTGGCAAGGCAGGTAACGATAAACCAGATAACGCCGGTCAGCATCACCGGGCGGCGGCCGATGCGGTCCGACAGCGGCCCAAGCAGCCATTGCAGGAACATCCCGCCTGCCAGATAAGCCGTCATCGAGGTCGGAACCCACTCGTTGCCCGCGTTGAATTCTTTGACGACCGCAAGCATGCCCGGCTGGATCATATCGTTGCCGATATAAGTGGAAAATTCGTAGAGCACCAGACAAAGCGGGAACAGAATCGCCTTGCGCCCTAAGCGTTTCCGGGAAGAAGAAGTGTCCATATAGCTCGCATCCATCATAAAAACGCGCAAGTTTAATCAATGCGCAGTAGTGGTGATAGTTAATTATCACGCAGCTTAACAATTTCGCACAAATTGACGTTGTTAAGATTCGCTTAAGGTAGCGGGCGTTATACTCTACGCCACTTAATGCTGCACCTTAATGACAGACGCTTGTACACCGATGGCGCGATTCAGACAATGCCGCTTTACGGTCCAGGATTGGCTTCTTAAGGTGGCTGTCATAAAACCGTCATTTGCGAAACCGGAACGTTATGCTGGAAAATCTGAACAACTCGCTGTTTTTGCTGATCAACGCAACCCCAGCCTCAGCCCCATGGGCAATTTCATTTGCCACATTTATTGCTCAGGATTTGATCCTGATTGTTCCCCTGCTGGCTGCGGCTATGTGGCTCTGGGGCGAACGTCGTCAGGTTCAGGCGCAGCGCCATCTGGTGATTAAAGTCGCACTGGCCATCGCCGTCAGCCTTGCGCTGTCGTGGATGATTGGTCAGCTGTTCCCGCACGAACGTCCGTTCGTTGAGAATATCGGTCATACCTTCCTGCACCACGCGCCGGATAACTCCTTCCCAAGCGACCACGGCACGGTGATCTTCACCTTTGCGCTGGCGTTTTTGTTCTGGCATCGCCTGTGGTCTGGGCTGGTGCTGATGGTGGTTGGCGTGGCGATTGCCTGGTCTCGCGTCTATCTTGGCGTCCACTGGCCGATGGATATGCTCGGCGGCTTCCTGAGCGGCCTTGTCGGCTGCATGGTATCGCAAATGCTGTGGCAGTATATCGGTGCGACGGTTTACCCGCGCCTACAGCAGCTGTACCGTATTGTTTTCTCTGTACCTATTCGTAAAGGCTGGGTGCGTGACTAGACCTGCGCTCGCAGGTAAAATAACGCGCTGACCCCGGTATCCTTACCGGGGCATTTCCGGTAGAGGAACTATGGAAACACGACGCGACGAGCGATTGGGTCAACTGATTCAGGCACTGAAACGCAGCGATAAGCTGCATCTCAAAGAAGCGGCAGCTCTGCTTGGCGTTTCTGAAATGACGATTCGTCGCGATCTGAACAGCGAAAGCGGGCCCGTTGTGCTGCTCGGCGGCTACGTGGTGCTGGAACCGCGCAGCGTTCCACATTACCTATTAAGCGACCAGAAAACCCGACTGGTTGAAGAGAAAAAGCGAGCAGCAGGTCACGCGGCAAAGTTACTCAAACCTCATCAGATGGCCTTCTTCGACTGTGGCACCACCACGCCGTGGATTATTGACGCCATTGATAACGACCTGCATTTCACCGCCGTCTGCTATTCGCTGAACACCTTCCTGGCATTGCAGGATAAACCCAACTGCCGCCCCATTCTTTGCGGTGGCGAATTCCACGCCAGCAACGCCATTTTCAAACCGCTGAGCGAGCAGGATACGCTTTCACATCTTTGCCCGGACATTGCTTTCTATTCCGCAGCGGGTATCGATATTGAAATGGGCGCGACCTGTTTTAATCTTGAAGAGCTGCCGGTGAAACACTGGGCGATGCGCCAGGCGCGCTACCATGTGCTGGTAGCGGATCACAGCAAGTTTGGCAAAGTGCGCCCGGCCCGTATGGGTGAGCTGACGCGCTTTGATGTGATTGCCAGCGATACCTGCCCGGATGATGAGCTGGTCGCGCTGGCAAAACAGCAGCAAATTTCGCTGCTGTATTAGCGGGATATTACGAGAACCAGCTACCAAACCATTCGTGGAATTTCATCAGCACGAAGTCCATCATGCGGCTGAAGAAGCCGCCCTCTTCGACCGCTTCCATGACAATCAGCGGACGCTGTTCAATGGTTTTGTCGTTAAGCTTGAAGTCGATAGTGCCGACAACCTGGCCTTTGGTTAACGGCGCGGTCAGCTGCGGCTGCGTCAGGGTGTAGCTGGCCTTCAGGTTTTTGAGCTGACCTTTCGGAATGGTCACCGAACCGGCTTCCCCTGCTCCCAGATTCACCTCGTTCTTATCACCAAACCAGACGCGCTGGCTGATGAAAGTGGCATCCGGCTTGATTGGCGTGACGGTTTCATAGAACCGGAAGCCCCAGGTCAGCAGTTTTTCCGACTCATTAAAGCGCACACGGTCGCTCTTGGTACCCAGCACCACCGCAATCAGGCGCATATCGCCCTGAGTGGCCGACGACACCAGGTTATAGCCCGCCCCCGCCGTGGTACCGGTTTTCACGCCGTCGACGTTAAGGTTAGAGCTCCACAGCAGACGGTTACGGTTCGGCTGGCGGATATTGTTGAAGGTGAACTCTTTCTCTTTATGTACCGCGTACTCTTCCGGTACATCGTGGATCATCGCTTTGGTCAGCAGCGCCATATCGCGCGCGGTGCTGTACTGCCCCGGCGCATCCAGGCCGTGAACGGTTTTGAAAGTGGTATTAGTGAGGCCAATTTTCTGCGCGTAGCCGTTCATCAGGCTGACGAAAGAGTCCTGGCTGCCGGCAACGTAGTCGGCAATGGCGATGCTGGCATCATTGCCCGACTGGATAATCACCCCTTTATTGAGGTTCTCAACCGACACCTGCTCGCCTGGCTTAAGGAACATCACCGAAGAGCCGCGTAGCGCCGGGTTGCCGGTGGCCCACGCGTCGCGTCCGATGGTCACCATATCGGTCAGCTTGATTTTATTCGCCTTCAGCGCCTGACCGACCACGTAGCTGGTCATGATTTTTGTCAGGCTGGCCGGATCGAGCTTCTCATCGGCATTGCCCTCTGTCAGGACCTTACCACTGGCGTAATCCATTAATATAAAGGCACGAGCGTCGATTGCTGGCGCGTCCGGAAGTTGTTCCGCCGCCTGCACCGCCGGTGCCACTAAAAGTAAAAGCGCTGAGCCTGCCATCAGGCTCTTGAAGGAGTTAGCGTTACACATCATAAAAGCCACCCAAGTATCCATTCCCAAAAACGCGCCACGACAGTACCGTGCTGCACCAGGCCGTGAGTAATAACGTAGAAACTCTCTTAAAGAAACAGTGAGTTGGTAAAGTTTTTTAAGTTTACGCAAGATCCCCTGGTTGTGCTGAAAACCTGACATTTTTTTGATCGAGATTGCGTAAGCGTTTACTTTGGCCCACATTTAATCTCTGCTAAAAAAACGGGAGTCGATATGCTAACGCTGTGGGGAAGAAATAACTCAACGAACGTGAAAAAAGTGCGCTGGACGCTGGCTGAGCTTGGCCTGCCGTATGAGCAAATTATGGCGGGCCAGGGATTTGGCGTGAACCGCGACGCGGCCTATCTGGCGCTCAACCCTAACGGCCTGGTACCGATGCTGAAAGACGGCGACGACGTGCTGTGGGAATCGAACTCCATCGTACGCTACCTGGCGGCACAATACGGCGCAGAGAGTCTGTGGCAAGCGCAGCCTGTTCAACGGGCGAAAAGCGAAAAGTGGATGGACTGGGCCAACGAAACCCTATCTCCGGTGCACCGTAAAATTCTCTTCGGGCTGGTGAGAACCCCGGTAGAGCAGCGCAACATGGATGAAATCAACGCGGCAATTGAAGCCTGCGAACCGCTGCTGGCTATCCTGGATAACACCCTGGCAAACCAAACCTGGCTTTCCGGCGACCAGTTTGGCGTGGGCGATATCGCCGTCGCGCCGTTTGTCTATAACGTGCTGGAAACCGTCAAAACCTGGCAGCCGCGGCCGCACCTGGCGCGCTGGTATCAGCAGTTGGCCGAGCGTCCCGCCTTCCGCGACGTGGTGATGATCCCGGTCAGTTAATCCTCTCAGGTGCGCTGGCTACTCCCACGCACCTGCAATTTCCCTACCAGCCGGACATGCGCCGCCGTATCATCCCCTTCGCACAGGTAGTTCACCGCCATTCTGCCCAGTTCGCTATAGGCTAGCTGTACGCTGGTCAACGCCGGGGTCAACTGATGCGCAATGCGCTGATCGTCATAACCACACACCAGCACGTCGCGCGGAATGGCAATATTGAGCGTGGCGAGCGCCTGATAGCAGCCGAGGGTCATCCAGTCACTGGCGCAGAAAATCGCCTGCGGCGGCTCCGGCAAACGCATCAGTTCAAGCGTGGCGTTAAAGGTGGCATTGAGCGACCAGTCGGTCTGTTTAATCAGCGCCTCGTCCACCGCAATACCGGCCTGCTCCAGCGTCTGGCGATAGCCTTCCAGGCGCAGCACGCTGGCATCCATCCAGTCATCGCCCATGATATGCGCAATGCGCGTAATGCCCTGCGACAGCAGATGGTTGACTATCTGGCAGGCGTTGGCGCGGTCATCAGGAAGAAAGGTCGGCAGCAGCGGGCGCTGCGGGTCGTACTGGTTTAACAGCACCACCGGCTTATGTATAAGCGCGTCGAACGGCGAAAAATCAAAGGCACGAGTCACCGGACTTGCCAGAATCACCCCTGCGCAGGGGCGCTGGTCAAGCTGGCGCAAAATGTGCGCCGCCATCTCCAGATCGTCGCCGTAGTCATAAACGGTCAGCAGGGTATCCCGCTGCCAGGCGGCGGAAACCGCGTCGCTGATGGCCTCAACGAAGGGATCGTAGTTCGGCATCCCGCACAGCAGCAGGGCAATTTCTTCCTGCCCTTCCTGACGATGAGGCACAATGATCTTTTGATAGCCCAGCGCCGTCGCCGCGGCATAGACGCGTTCGCGGGTAGCCTCACTCAGGCGAATCGCCCGGCTATTGTTGAGCACCAGAGAAACCGTCGCCTGCGAAACGCCCGCCTCCCTGGCAATATCACTCATCGTTATTTTGTTTTTCTTCGCCATGTTCGCTCCTTGTCGCCGCCGACTATAGCACAGTTATCACACGCTTTTTTTGTGAACAGCCCAACACTTCAACCGCATCAGGATTGCGCCTTGTGCCATAGTTAATAAATATTAGCTAATAATTATTACCAAGGAGAAAAACTATGCACTCGCAATGGCGCGAATCGCAGGCGCAGGCCTGGTATCAACAGCACGGCTGGGCATGCGGCTTTAACTATTTGCCGCGCAGCGCGGTCAACTGGACTGAGATGTGGCAGGCAGAGACTTTCGATGCGGCGACCATCGACCAGGAGCTGGGCTGGGCGCATGACTACGGCTACAACGCGCTGCGTACCAATCTGCCGTTTATCGTCTGGGAAGCCGACCGCGACGGCCTGCTGACGCGCATCGACACCTTTTTGACGCTGGCGAAAAAGCACCAGATTCAGGTGATGCTGACGCTGATGGACGACTGCGGTTTCTCCGGCGACGAGCCGTACCTCGGCCCACAAAAACCACCGCGCGAGGGGGTGCACAACAGTCAGGCAGCGGCGAGCCCCGGCCGGGCCATCGTAATGGACCCGGCACAATGGCCGCGCGTAGAAGCCTACGTCCGCGACGTGCTCAGTCATTTTAAAAACGACAAGCGCATCACCATTTGGGATCTCTATAACGAACCAGGCAACCGCGGCATTAACCTGTCCCCCACCGAATCGACCGAGTATGACGAAGCGCTGGAAGCCTTCGCGCTGGAGCTGATGACTGCCACCTTTGGCTGGGCGCGTGAAGTTGGCCCGAGCCAGCCGCTCACCGTAGGCGCGTGGCACATTGACCATCCGCAGTACGGCACGCTACAGCACCCGATTGATATTGCGGCGCTGCGGTTATCCGACATCATCAGCTACCACAACTACAACAATGCCGCCCGCCAGCTCGGCGTACTGGAAAGCCTGACGGCATACCAGCGCCCGGTGCTCTGCACCGAATGGCTAGCGCGGCATATGGACTGCACGTTCAGCGAGCAGCTGCCGCTGTTCTGCGCTTTCGATACCGGCTGCTATCAATGGGGGCTGGTACAGGGCAAAACGCAGACCTGGATCCCATGGACCAGCGTCAATAGAGATCACCCCGATCCTCACTCGCTGTGGTTCCACGATGTGCTGACACCCGACGGCAAACCATGGTGTGAAGAGGAAATGCAGTTGGTGAAAGCGCTCACTGGCTACCGCCAGACGCGTCGTTAATTGTGATACACGGAGGGTTCATCCATGAAAAAATCAGCCTTGTTCCTGCTTGCCTGCTGCGGTTTCGGTGCGATGCCCATCGCGCACAGCGCCGATCAGGTGGAACTCCGTTTTGCCTGGTGGGGCGGTAAGGCCCGTAACCAGGCCACCTTAAAAGCGCTGGATGCTTTTGAAGCCAAATACCCGAACATTAAAGTGAAGGCGGAGTACACCGGCTGGGACGGTTTCTACTCGCGCCTGACCACCCAGATTAATAGCAACACCGAAGCCGACGTCATCCAGACCAACTGGAACTGGCTGACGCTGTTGTCGAAAACCGGCGATGGTTTTTACGATCTCAACAAACTGCGCCAGCCCATTGGCCTCGACCAGTACTCTCCCGCCGCGCTCGCCAGCACGACGGTGAACGGAAAGGTCAACGCCATCCCGATTTCCGCCAACGTGATGCTGTTTTACTACAATGCCGCCACCTGGCAAAAAGCTGGCGTGCCGCTGCCGAAAAGCTGGGACGATTTGCTGAAAGCCGGGCCGGTATTTAAAGAAAAGCTCGGCGATAGCTACTATCCGCTGATCCTGACCGAGCAGGACTCGCTGTTACTCCTGAACTCCTGGGTCTATCAGGGCAACCAGAAGCCGATGGTGGATGAGAAAACCCGTAAGCTCGGCTGGAACCATGACGATCTGGTGCAGGCCTTCACCTTTTACCGCCAACTAGTAGCGGCACACGCCGTACCGGATGCCCGCACGATGGCCTCATACGGTAAAGGCGTCGCTTATGAAATGAAGCCGTGGATTAACGGCGAATGGGGCGGCATCTATAACTGGAACGTCCTGTATACCGCCGAGTCGCAGAACCTGAGTCATCCCGACGACCTGGTGATGGGTGATTATCCGATGCGCGAAGGCGCCAAAGATGCCGGGCAGTTTAATAAGACTGCGCTGATGCTTTCCATCAGTAAAAATACCCGCCATCCGCAGGAAGCGGCGCTGCTGATTAATTTCCTGATGAGCGAAAAAGAAGGCGTGGTGCCTGTGGGTCTGGAGCGCGGCGTGCCGCTGAGCAAGGCCGGGGCGCAGATTTTACGCGACGCGGGGCTGCTAAAAGAGGATGACCCGGTACTCACCGGGCTAACGCAATCGGCTTCATTACCGAATCACGCGAAGGCACTCCCCTATCTTGAAGACCCGCAGTTCACCGCCCTCTTCCTGGCCGCGCTGCAAAGCATCGACTACGGCAAGGCAACCGTCGACCAAGCGGCAACCCGTTTCGAGGAACAGGCAAACCGTATTCTGCGGCGAATCATGCGTTAAGGGAGAGAATCATAGACAGGGGGACAAACGTCCCCCTGATGTTAAGCGTGAGTCATTGGTGATTCAGCATCCAGCTTACGAATGCTGTTCGTCAACGCCGTCAGGCAGCGCTCAAGCGTTTCCACGTTAACCGCAATATATGACGGGCAGTCGTAACGCCCCGTCATCAAGCACACGGCCGCGGAAGCGATAGCCTCGCCCGCCTGCCGCATCATTTCCAGTTCTTTACGCGAACTACACCGCGTAAGCGGTACAACGTTACCCCGTAGTTCGCAACACAGTTCGAGCAGGTTAGTACGCAGATGATCGTTATCACCGACTGACATATACCCCTTTGCCTTTCTGAGCTGCAAATAGGCATCAAGGTCAATTCGCGCATTGATGAGTCGCCTCATCATCTGGCGTTTCAGTTTGCTATCCGTCATGCATTTACCTCCCTTGCCACCCATTGGCTCTTTCATTATGAGATTACTTAACGGAAGGAATGCTGCGCGATATCAACAATTCATCATTCATAACACTTTTAACAAAATAGTAATGAATTCGGCAAGAATGGTTTGTGGGGTGGTCGGGTCGAATCTCCACGAACCGCCTTGCTTCGCCGGACTACTTGTTACGGTAGCCCGGTTATATTCTGTATTTTTTCACTATCTATCCTACCCTCCTTGCATGAAAACACCGTAATGTTTACTATAGTAACCGTTACCAGGTGAGGTGAATCATGACTATCTATAAGGCAAAACGATTCAACCAAAACACCAAAAAGCTTGGCATCACGGACGACGTGCTATTGAAAGCTGCCGAAGATATCAAACAGGGTGTTTGGGAAGCGAATTTAGGCGGGGGGGGTAATCAAAAAGCGCCTGCCTCTGCAGCAAGGCAAAAGCGGTGGCGCAAGAACCGTCATCTTTTTCAAATACGATCGACATATTTTTTTCTACGATGGTTGGGCGAAAAATAGTGTCAGTAGTGGAAATGGTAAAGAAATAGAGGATGACGAACTTATTGCTTATCGAAAGCTGGCTAGCGCTTTTTTAGCATTCACTGATAAGGATATCGCAAAACTCCTGATCACCGGTTTTTTAGTTGAGGTAGATAAATGACTAACAAACTCAAAACAATACTTGATGACGCTAAAGAGCTTAACGCACTTGGCCTGATGCCAGAGAACGATGTTGCTGAAATCAATAAGCTTTTAAAAGCGCGCGAGCTTAAAACACGTATCGCCGCCGTTAAGATGATGTCTGGTGAAGAGATTAAGGCGGTTCGTGCTCGTTTCGGTATGTCGCAGTCTATTTTGGCGCACACGCTGGGAATGTCTAAAGAGAGCGTGTCCAAATGGGAGCGCAACGAAATCAAACCCAGCGGTCCAGCGTTACGTATTCTCAATACTTTGGCCGCCAAAGGCCCGGAAGTATTCACTAAGTAAAACAACGCTAGCCCGGCCAGGTATTTGCAAGACCGGGCTAGCGTATAAACTATCCTTTCAATTTCGGATCCAGCGCATCGCGCAGACCGTCACCCAACAGGTTAAACGCCAGCACCGTCAGGAAGATCGCCAGCGCCGGGAAGACCGCGACGTGTGGCGCAATCACCATATCCGCGCGCGCTTCGTTGAGCATCGCTCCCCATTCCGGCGTGGGCGGCTGGGCGCCGAGGCCGAGGAACGACAGGCTGGCGGCGGAGATAATCGACACCCCAATGCGCATGGTGAAATAAACCACGATGGAAGAGACCGTGCCGGGCAGAATATGCTGGAACAGGATCACGCGGTCGCTGGCGCCGATGCTGCGCGCCGACTCGATAAAAGTCTGCTGTTTCAGCACCAGCGTGTTACCACGCACCAGACGCGCAAAGGCCGGAACCGAGAAAATCGCTACCGCGATTATCACGTTGGTCATGCCGCTGCCCATAATCGCCACCACGGCAATCGCCAGCAGAATGCCGGGGAAGGCAAACAGCACGTCGCAGATGCGCATGATGATGCGGTCCCACCAGCCTTCGTAGTAGCCCGCCAGCAGCCCAAGCACGGTGCCAATCAGCGAACCAATCAGTACCGCAAACACGCCCGCGGTGAGTGAGATTTGCGCGCCGACCAGTACCCGGCTGAAAATATCCCGCCCCAGCGAGTCTACGCCGAACCAGTGGATCAGCGACGGGCCGTCGTTCAGACGGTCGTAATCGAAGTAGTTTTCCGCATCAAACGGCGCAATCCACGGTGCGACCACCGCCACGATAATCAGCAGCAAAACGAAAATACCGGAAGCCATCGCCACCGGCTGCTGACGAAAGCGCCGCCAGAATTCTCGCCACGGCGTGCGCGGAACGCCCGCCTGCATCACCGGCATGGCGTTAAGTACAGCCTGTCGACGCCAATTGAATAATCGCACGTTATTTATACCTGATAGCCGGGTTAATGGCGGCGTAGAGCACATCCACCACTAAGTTGATAAGAATAAACTCCAGTGAGAACAGCAGCACCTCGGCCTGAATCACCGGGTAATCGCGCATCTCCACCGAATCCACCAGCAGGCGTCCAAGCCCCGGCCAGTTAAAGACTTTTTCCACCACAATCGAGCCGCCGAGCAGGAAGCCAAACTGCAGCCCCATCATCGTCACGACCGGGATCATGGCGTTACGTAGCCCGTGCTTTAGCACCACCACTTTTTCACTCACCCCTTTGGCGCGGGCGGTACGCATATAGTCTTCATTGAGCACGTCAACAAACGAGGCGCGGGTAAAGCGCGCCATCACCGAGGCCACGGCGGCACCGAGGGTGATTGACGGCAGAATGTAGTGCCGCCAGCTGTCGGCACCCACGGTGGGCAGCCAGCCAAGCTCAACGGAGAAAATTTGCATCAGCAGCATACCCAGCGCAAACGCCGGGAAGGAGATTCCGGTGACCGCCAGCGCCATCCCAAGACGATCCGGCCAGCGGTTGCGCCACACGGCGGCGGCAATCCCGGCGGCCATACCAAAGATCACTGCCCACATCATGCTGGCGAGGGTCAGAAAAAGCGTTGGCAGGAAACGGCTCGCTATCTCTTCAGATACCGGACGGCGTGACACCATCGACATGCCAAAATCGCCCTGAACGGCGTGGGTAATGTAGTGCCAGAACTGAACGTACAGCGGCTGGTCCAGCCCTAACTGCTGGCGAACCATCGCGATAACCTGCGCGTCGGCCTCCGGCCCGGCAATCAGCCGTGCAGGGTCACCGGGAAGCATATGGACAAATAAAAACACCAGCACCGCCACGATAAACAGCGTCGGGATCAGGCCGAGCAGGCGTTTGATAACATAGTTAAGCATGACTCTCCTTGCCGTAAGCTCCCTGCGCCATTATGACGCAGGGAGACCTCGCTTACTTCAAATCCGCATCGTCAAAGCTAAAGCCCGTGTCCGGCATAATATAGAACCCGGTCAATGACTTGCTGTGCGCCGATACCAATTTCTCTACCACCAGCGGCACCCACGGCGACTCTTTCCAGATAATATCCTGAGCCTCTTTATAAAGCCGCGCTTTTTCTTTCACATCCGTGGTTTGCAGCGCCGCCGTCAGGTCTTTATCCACCTGCGGGTTGCTGTAGAACGCGGTATTAAACTGCGTTGGCGGCCAGTTTGAAGAAGCAAACAGCGGCGACAGCGCCCAGTCGGCTTCGCCCGTTGAGGCGGACCAGCCGGTGTAGAACATTCTCACCCCGCTCTCTTTCTGCCCTTTGGCTTCCACTTCCGCCGCGCGCTGACCGGCATCCATCGCCGTCACCTGCGCCTTAATGCCAATTTGCGCCAGCTGCTGTTGGGTAAACTGCAGTACTTTCTGCGCGGTACTGTGGTTGTGCGACGACCACAGCGTGGTGCTAAAGCCGTTCGGGTAGCCCGCCTCTTTCAGCAACGCTTTGGCTTTTGCCGGGTCGTACGGCCACGGCTGATACTGCTGAGCGTAGGCGATTGACGGAGGTACGACACCGGTCGCTGGCGTGGCGTAGCCCGCGAAGGCCACCTTCACCAGCGCCTGGCGGTTGATGGCGTAGTTAATGGCCTCGCGCACCTTCGGGTTATCAAACGGCTTTTGCGTCACGTTCATGCTGATATAGCGCTGCATGATAGACGGGCTGGCCACCAGCTCAAGCTGGCTGTTTTTAGCCAGCAGCGCTGCCTGCTCGTAAGGGATTGGGAAGGCAAACTGCGCTTCGCCGGTTTGCAGCATCGCCGCGCGGGTATTGTTATCGACAACCGGACGCCAGGTAATGGAATCCAGCTTCGGCAGCCCTTGCTGCCAGTAGCCAGCAAATTTACTGACCTTCACAAAGTCGGTCTGATTCCAGGTGTCGAGCTTATACGGCCCGGTCCCCACCGGATGGAAGCCAATCTCGTTGCCATATTTTTTCAGCGCCGCAGGCGAAATCATCGCCGTCGCCGGGTGGGCGAGAATGTTAATAAACGCCGAGAACGGCTGCTTTAAGGTCACTTTTACCGTATGGTCATCAACGACCTCAGTTTTATCGATATTTTTGTATAGGTTATAGCGCTTAAGGTGGCTATCCGGGTTGCTGGCGCGATCGAGGTTAATCTTCACCGCTTCGGCGTTAAAATCGGTGCCGTCCTGGAATTTCACCCCCTGACGCAGCTTAAGCGTGTAGACCTTGCCGTCATCAGAAACGGTATAGCTCTCAGCCAGGACGTTTTGCAGCTTCATCTCTTTATCGAGGCCAAACAGCCCCTGATAGAACGATTTCGCCACCGCCTGCGAGAGCGTGTCGTTGGCATCATATGGATCAAGCGTGGTGAAATTGGAGCCTACCGCCACGACCACATCTTTTGCCGCGAATGCGGGAGAAGCCGCCAGCGCGGAAGCCACGCCCAGTGCGACCAGCCATTTACGTGAAACGCGTTGTGTCATGTTGTCCCCTGCCTATGGTTTTATTATCGATTTATCAGCGCACTGCTTGCCGGTTCACGGGCCACATAGTGCCCCGGTGAAACCTGCTGCAAATTAATGGGTTCGACTTCTTCACCCCGTTTATAGATATTGCCCGGCAGTTCGTCCGACAGCAGCACGCGCTGCGGCCGCCGATGCGCCGGGTCCGCCACCGGAACGGCGGAGAGCAGCTTGCGCGTGTACGGATGCTGCGGGTTTTCAAACACCGCGCGGCGCGGGCCAATTTCCACGATGCGCCCGCGATACATCACCGCCACACGGTGGCTGATACGCTCCACCACCGCCATATCATGTGAAATGAACAGAAACGCGATGCCCATTTCCCGCTGCAATGACAGCAACAGGTTGATGATTTGCGCGCGAATCGAGACGTCCAGCGCCGAGACCGATTCATCGGCGATCACCACCTTCGGGTTCAACGCCAGCGCACGGGCAATGCAGATGCGCTGCCGCTGGCCGCCGGAAAACTCGTGCGGGTAGCGCCAGGCATGCTCAGGTTGCAGACCGACGCGCTGCAATAGCCACTCCACCCGCTGCTGCAGCGCCTCGCCTTTCAACTCGCCATGGATACGCAGCGGCTCCATAATCGAGAAGCCCACGGTGTGGCGCGGGTCGAGCGAGGCGTACGGGTCCTGGAAGATAAACTGAATATCGCGGCGCAACGGCTGAAGCTGATGGGCTGAAAGCGTATCAATGCGCTCGCCGTTAAAGGTAATGGTGCCGCTTTGCGACTCAACCAGTCGCAGCAGCGCCCGCCCGGTGGTTGATTTCCCGCAGCCGGACTCGCCCACCAGTGACAGCGTCTCCCCCGGCCATAAATCAAAGCTGACGTTCTCTACCGCGTGTACTTCGCGGGTGACGCGGTTCAGAATGCCGCCGCGCAGCGGAAAACGCGTCACCAGGTTACGCACCTTGAGAATCGGCCGCCCCTCAACAACGGTGTCTTGCTGCTGCGGTTCACTTTCCGGTGTATTGAAATCCGGGAAACTTTTAGGATAGTCGCTGCCGCGCATTGCGCCCAGGCGTGGTACAGCCGCCAGCAAACGACGCGTGTACGGGTGCTGGGGCGCGGTAAAGATCTCGTCCACCAGCCCGCTTTCGACCACTTCGCCCTGATGCATCACCAGCACCCGGTCGGCAATCTCCGCCACTACGCCCATGTCGTGAGTGATAAAAATCACCCCCATCGACATCTCTTTTTGCAGTACATCTATCAGTTGCAGGATCTGCGCCTGAATGGTCACGTCCAGTGCGGTGGTCGGCTCGTCGGCAATCAGCACCGCCGGGCGGCACGACAGCGCCATCGCAATCATCACTCGCTGACGCATCCCGCCGGAGAGCTGATGCGGATAGCGCGACAGCATGGCCTGCGCTTCCGGAATTCGCACCTTATCGAGCATTTTCTTCGCCTCGGCCAGCGCCTCTTCGCGCCCGAGCCCCTGATGCAGGCGAATCGACTCGGCAATCTGTTCACCGATGGTAAACACCGGGTTCAGCGAGGTCATCGGCTCCTGGAAAATCATGGCGATATCGGCACCGCGCACGCTGCGCATTTGCGCCGACGTCTGCTCCTGAAGATCAATCACTTCTCGATTGCGGCGGCGCAGCAGCAGGCTATCAATGCTCACCTGGCTGCCGGACTGCTCCAGTAGGCGCATTAATGAGAGCGCCGTGACCGATTTCCCCGAGCCGGATTCCCCCACAATCGCCAGCGTTTCACCGCGATTAAGATGAAAAGAGAGCTGATGCACGGCGCGCACGGGCTGCCCGTCCTGACGAAACGTCACGTTCAGGTTATCAACGCTCAGCACCTGCGCGTTATCAAGCTCATCGGAATGCGGCACGGTAACTCCTTCTATTCCTTATAGATACCAATCGTCGGCGTATCACCGGCGTAGGCCCAGGCGCGGTACATGCCTTCGCTGTTAAACGGCAGCACCACGTTGCCTTCGCGGTCGATGGCGATGAGGCCACCGCTGCCGCCAAGCGCAGGCAGTTTTTCCATCACCACGCGCTCGCAGGCCTCATAAAGGCTAAGGTTGCCGTACTCCATCAGCGCGGCAATATCGTACGCCGCGAGCGTACGGATAAAAACTTCGCCCGTGCCGGTACAAGAGACCGCGACGCTGGCGTTGTTGGCATAACAGCCCGCCCCCACCAGCGGGCTATCGCCCACCCGGCCGGGCAGTTTATTGGTCATCCCGCCGGTCGAGGTAGCCGCCGCCAGGTTGCCGTTGAGATCCAGGGCGACAGCGCCCACCGTGCCCATCTTTTGCTGTTCATCCAGCGGAGCGGCATCGTGGTCGAGAATAAAATCGCCGTTGCTGCGCGCCACCAGCAGCTGCTGGAAGCGCTCGTCGGTGGAGAAGAGTGAATTGTTCACCAGCTCCATCCCCTGTGACTGCGCAAAGGCTTCCGCCCCCTCGCCAATCAACATCACGTGTGGACTATTTTCCAACACGCTTCTGGCCGCCAGCACTGGGTTGCGCAGATGTTTTACCCCGGCAACGGCTCCCGCCTGCAGCGAGTACCCGTCCATCACGCAGGCGTCCAGCTCATGCGTTTCATCTGAGGTAAACACCGCGCCAATCCCGGCGTTAAACAGCGGGCACTCCTCAAGCTGACGTACCGCTTCGGTGACCGCATCCAGCGCGCTCGTGCCCGATTCAAGCATCTTTTGTACGCTTTCCACGATGTCGGAAAGCGCCGTGACGTATTGTTGTTCTTTTTCTGCCGAAAGCTGGCTGCGGCTAATCGCGCCTGCCCCACCGTGTATTGCAATGACTGCCTTGCCCATTGAGCCATCCCTTACGTCATTTTCTTTATATACACTTCATCCTTCAAACTGCCTCTGCGTTGGCTGCGTTCGCTCACCCCAGTCACTTACTTTAGTAAGCTCCTGGGGATTCACTCACTTGCCGCCTTGACGCAGCTTGAACGATTTTGTGTATAAATATCATTATAGTGTCTCTGTTCCTATATCAATTTTGAATATAGAAATAGCGTTCCATGTAGTGAGGTACACCACAGGTGGCATACTGTCGGTAAGGCTTTTCTGCCATAATGTGCGCATTCGAACGTTTCCCGCAGGAGTTTACCCATGGATTTTACCGCCGGACTGATGTCGCTTGATACCGCGTTGAGCCAAATGCTAGATCAGATTACCCCGCTGCACGAGCGCGAGTCGGTACCGCTGCTGAAGGCTTTTGGTCGCATTACCGCGAGCGATGTTGTCTCCCCGTTGGACGTACCGGGTTTTGATAACTCGGCGATGGATGGCTACGCGGTACGTCTCGCTGACCTCGCGGCGCAAACGCCGCTCGCGGTGGCAGGTAAGGCTTTTGCCGGACAACCCTTCCACGGTGAGTGGCCAGCCGGTACCTGTATTCGCATTATGACCGGTGCGCCGGTGCCCGCGGGTTGCGATGCGGTGGTGATGCAGGAAGAAACCGAGCAAACCGACGACGGCATTCGTTTTACCGCCCACGTTAAAGCCAACCAGAACATTCGTCGTCGCGGCGAAGACATCGCAAACGGCGCGGTAGTGTTCCCGGCCGGAACCCGTTTAACCGTCGCCGAACTGCCGGTGCTGGCGTCGCTCGGCATTGCCGAGGTGGACGTGGTACGTAAAATTCGCGTCGCGCTGTTCTCCACCGGCGATGAGCTGCAACTGCCGGGCCAGCCGCTGGGCGACGGGCAAATCTATGACACCAACCGTCTGGCGGTGCACCTGATGCTGGAACAGCTGGGCTGCGAGGTGATTAACCTTGGCATCATCCGCGACGACCCGGAACAGTTGCGCCAGACCTTTATCCAGGCGGACGAGCAGGCCGACGTGGTTATCAGCTCCGGCGGCGTTTCCGTTGGTGAAGCCGACTACACCAAAACCATCCTCGATGAGCTCGGTGAAATCAGCTTCTGGAAGCTCGCCATCAAACCAGGCAAACCGTTCGCCTTTGGTAAACTCAACCACAGCTGGTTCTGCGGCCTGCCGGGCAACCCGGTCTCCGCCGCGCTAACCTTCTATCAGCTGGTGCAGCCTTTGCTGGCGAAACTGAGTGCCGGTAGCGTAGCAACCCAGGCACCGCGCCTGCGCGTACGTACCACCGACCGTCTGAAAAAATCGCCGGGCCGCCTCGATTTCCAGCGCGGCCTGCTGACCCGCAATGAAAACGGCGAACTGACCGTGTCTACCACCGGTCATCAGGGTTCCCACATCTTCAGCTCGTTCAGCCATGGCAACTGCTTTATCGTGCTGGAGCGCGAGCGCGGTCACGTTGAGCCGGGCGAATGGGTAGAGGTGGAGCCGTTTAACCATCTGCTGGGAGGCCTGTAATGGCGGAGGAGCTTAGCGACTCAGAGATGATGCGCTATAACCGGCAAATCATCCTGCGCGATTTCGATTTTGATGGGCAGGAGCGGCTGAAAGCGGCTCGCGTACTGGTCGTCGGCCTCGGCGGGCTAGGCTGCGCGGCCACGCAGTATCTCGCTGCCGCAGGCGTGGGCGAGCTGACGCTGCTCGATTTCGATACCGTTTCGCTCTCCAACCTACAGCGCCAGACGCTGCACAGCGATGCCACTATCGGTCAGCCGAAGGTGGACTCCGCTCGCGAGGCGCTGGCGCGCATTAACCCACACGTTAAGCTGAATACGTTGAATGCAATGCTGGAAGACGCGGCGCTGTGGGCGCAGATTGCCGAACACGACCTGGTGCTCGACTGTACCGACAACGTGGCCATTCGCAATCAGCTTAACGCGGGCTGCTTCCAGCACAAAATTCCGCTGGTTTCCGGAGCGGCAATTCGTATGGAAGGCCAGATCAGCGTCTTTACGTATCAGAATGGCGAGCCGTGCTACCGCTGCCTGAGCCGTCTGTTCGGCGAGAACGCGTTAACCTGCGTGGAGGCAGGCGTGATGTCACCGTTGGTTGGCGTGATTGGCGCGATGCAGGCGATGGAAGCGATTAAAGTACTGGCGCATTACGGGGTGCCCGCAGCGGGGAAAATCGTGATGTACGACGCGATGCGCTGCCAGTTCAGAGAGATGAAGCTGATGCGTAGCCCGACGTGCGAGGTGTGCGGGAAGGCTTTGGCGTAATCCCCGAATCAATTGTAGCCCGGCCGAGCGAAGGTACAAACCGGAAACATAGGTAACACTTTAGACCGGATACATGGGTAACAGTTATAACTGGCATAGAAGAGGAGACTCGCTATGCCCTGGACTGAGACCCGACCTATGCAACGCCT